>DASVMB010000375.1:0-2718 GCA_036384575.1 Bacillota bacterium | reverse complement strand
GTAGCCGGTCTCCGTGCGACGGCCAGTCATAAACCATTGATGGAGAATGTTCCTGAGCAGGATGCAACGGTAGTCGCACGGCTGCGGAGTGCCGGAGTCATCATTCTCGGGAAGACCAACCTGCCGGAACTGGCGCTTGATTCCCAGACCAATAGCCCGGTATTTGGCCGAACGAATAATCCCTGGGATCCGGAACGAACTCCGGGCGGCAGCACCGGCGGGGGGGCGGCCGCTGTTGCCGCCGGGATTTCATTCTTAGAGTTGGGCAATGATTTTATGGGATCGCTCCGGATCCCGGCTCATTTTTGCGGGATTTACGGTTTGGTCCCTACCACAGGGCTTATCCCCAAGAAAGGTTTTATTCCCCAACCACCCCCAGGAGGCACTTTTGGTCAAATGTTACGCATGGGTATGCTCTCCCGTTCGGTGGAGGATCTTCGAATCGGCCTTTCGGTCGTGGCCGGGCAGGGGCCGGATGAACCCGAAACGGTTCCGGTAAATTGGTCCGGGGTGAGTCAGGAAGGCTCAATTATTCGAATCGCTTGGACCGATGATTTGAATACTCCGGTATCCGAGGAAACCTGCCGGGTGATCCGGGATTTTGCCCAAAAGTTAAATACCCATGGTTTTATAGTGGAGCGAGTTAATCCGGATTTTTTCGATTTTGACCTGTCACGCAGGGTGTTTCTCCGCCTTTTTTATTCGGTGATGGGAACCCGGATGCAGCCGGCGGTACGATGGCTTGTCCGGGTATTTGGCTCGCCATATCTCGATATGAATCTTTCAAAATATCTGGCGGCCGAGGCAGCACGGATTCGTTTGATCAACGATTTAGAGAGCTTTTTCAAGCGGTGGGATGTGTTACTTTGTCCGGTAACAGCAACTCCCGCCTTTAGGCATCTTCGGCCCGATAGATATCAGGGCCCGAACCCCATCTATACCAAAGGAATCGAGGTAGACGGCAAGAGGGTTCCTTACGCCACCGCCAATCTTGCGATGACAATTCCTTTTAGTCTCACCGGACATCCGGTGGTAACGGTTCCTGTAGGTTTCTCAAACGAAGGCCTGCCCATCGGCGTGCAAGTGGTGGGGAGACGCTGGAATGATGCAGGACTGTTGGATGTCGCCGCCCGTTTGGCGAAGGTGAGCGGGGGATGGAGAATGCCGCAGATAGTTTAAATACCTCCCATATGAGACAGACAGCCGGCAGCTGCGGTAGCCCCTTCTTTCATTGCCTTTGAAAGGTTATGCTCCTGCCACCACGCTATGGTAAATGCGGCTTGATAAGAGTCGCCGCAACCCGTGGTATCAATAATGGCTTCAACCGGGACGGCTGCTTCGCGTAGTTCTTTGCCGTGATGTAAAGCGATGCTCCCTTCGGCTCCTAAGGTTATGATCATCGGGGTAGTGATCTTTTCAGATAAAGGTTTTAACCGGGCTACCATCTCGTGGTCACCGCTGATGAACCCCAAAGCGACCCGGGGTAAAGTCGCTTCAATCAGTTGGAGATCGCGGGAATCCAGAAAATCCACAACCAGCTTGCCGCTGCTCCCCAATTTTTCCAGGGACGTTGGGAAATTGGGATTATTGGCGGGTATCGCGACGATCTCGTGTTCCAGAACGAAATCCCAGTCTTCCTGGGAAAGAAGGAATGATTGATATACGCCCCCATCCCAACTGTCGGGAAGAAAAAAACGTTCGCCCTTTCGGGAGATGTATATCTGGTTCGAGGCAGTTCTTCCTTCGCGGATATGGAGATGAGATACGTTGATCCTGTTTTTGGTGAGAATATCGATTATCACCCATCCATAGTCGTCCGTGCCGACGCATCCTAAAACGGAAGTTGCACTGACCCCTTTTTTTATACACTGGAAGGCAAAATTAACGGAGTTACCGCCTACATAGACATCGTTTTTCTGCGGATAAACATCCATGCAACAAACGGTCATTGCAACGATTCTTAAATCTTGCGTTTTGGAGCTGTCCCGTATAATGGACGGGTTACTTTAGGCGTTGGGAGTCATCGTGTATTCCTCTGTATTTGATTTGGTGTGTTTAATCAAATTATACCGCGGGATATACTTGAAATCTTTTCATGAATTGCCGTTTGATTATCATATTTTGCTTTATTCATTTCTATCCCGATGCATAGCTTTTTACGGAGAATAATGGTTTGTTAAGAAGTTGTATGTCAAAACTTTTTTGATTTGGATTCATTTTCTTGATATACTTTTTACAACATTATCTAAACGATTCAGGAAGCGAAGTGATAAGATTGGCGATCAAAGAAATCTTATTATTGGGAAACCCGAAACTGTATGAAGTAAGTTCTGCAATTGAACGGAAGGAGCTTGAGGGGATAAAGCCTGTTGTTCAGGATCTCCATGATACTCTACTGGACTTTCGAAGAAAGTACGGGGCAGGACGGGCTATTGCCGCACCGCAGATCGGGGTGATGAAGCGGCTGATCTATATGTATGTTGATCAACCGGTGGTATTTATCAATCCGGTAATTGATATGAAGAGCCCGGAGCTGATGGAAGTCTGGGATGATTGCATGTCCTTCCCCGAGCTGCTGGTCAAGGTGAGGCGTCATAAGCAATGCAGGATTAAGTTTAAAGATATGGACTGGAGTGACCGGGAGATGATGCTGGAAGGAGACTTTTCCGAATTACTCCAGCATGAATTCGATCATCTGGACGGTATCCTTGCGGTATC
>DASVMB010000374.1:0-3013 GCA_036384575.1 Bacillota bacterium | reverse complement strand
AGATGAAGGTGATCCAAAACCGGATTCACGACAAATTGGACTCGTTGATTCATTCCAGTGATAACTCTAAATATCTCCAGGAACTCCTGGTAACCGTCAGGGGTGATCGCTATGTTATTCCAGTGAAACAGGAATATCGGTCATTGTTCCCCGGAATCGTACACGATCAGTCGGCCAGTGGTGCTACACTTTTCATTGAACCCATCGCCGTAGTGGAGATGAGTAATCAGTTACGAATTGCCCAAACCGAGGAAGTAGAGGAAATTGGGCGGATCCTCGACGAACTTTCTGGAAAAGTCAAAGATGTTGCGGAAAATTTGTTGATCAGTGTCGGGATTTTGGCCCGTATTGATCTGGCCTTTGCCAAAGGCCGTTACAGTTTGGCATTAAAAGCCAGCGAACCGGTGCTTAATGCGGATTATTCCATTGACTTGATCGAAGCGCGCCACCCGTTGCTCAGCGGGAAGGTGGTGCCTATCCGGGTCAATTTGGGGAGGAATTTCGATACACTGGTGATCACCGGGCCAAATACCGGAGGGAAGACCGTGACCCTAAAGACTGTGGGGCTTCTATCTTTGATGGCCCAGTCGGGATTGCATATTCCGGCAGCGCCGGGATCGTCATTATCGGTCTTTGAAGAGATCTGTTGCGATATCGGGGATGAGCAGAGTATCGCCCAGAATCTCTCAACCTTTTCTTCGCATCTGACCCAAATCATCAAGATTATTGCAGCGGTCCACGGCCCGAACGCTTTGGTGTTGTTGGATGAGTTGGGAGCCGGTACTGATCCCACCGAAGGGGCGGCACTGGCCATGAGCATCCTGACTCATCTGCACCGTGTCGGAGCGCGAACGGTAGCCACCACACATTACAGCGAGTTAAAGGCTTTCGCCTATCAAACACCGGGGATCGAGAATGCAGCCATGGAATTCGATATTGACACCTTGCAACCGACCTATCATTTGCTGATCGGCCTCCCCGGAAGCAGCCAGGCTTTTGCCATCGCCCAGAAACTTGGATTACCCGATTCCATTATCATGCAAGCGCGGGGCTATATCTCGGCCGAAGCCGCCAAAGTCGACGAGATGTTGCGGGATATCGAGATCGATCGTCGTAAGGCCCGTGAGAATCAGATTGCCAGCGAAGCGGCGCGGGCCAAGGGCGAAACATTTCAAAATCAATATCAGACCGCTTTGACCAAATTTAATCAAGAAAAGGCGGAACTACTCCGTCAGGCCCGGGCGGAGGCACGGCAGGTTTTACTGGAAACCCGGCGTGAAAGCGAGAACCTGCTTCGCAGGCTCAGAGAGGCGTCCCCTGATGAGCTTACCGAGATTGTAAACCAGGCCCGGCAACGCATCACTCATGATCTGGACGAATTGGATGAAACCCCGGCGGTGGCCGAGCAAAACCATGTGACCGATCCCGGTTCCCTGAAACCCGGAAGCAAGGTGCGGGTGCTTTCACTAGGTCAAAATGGTGTTGTTCTCGAACTCAACAGTGATAACGCCTTGGTGCAGATGGGCATGATACGCGCCAACCTGCCTTATCGGGATTTGGAGCGGTTGCCTGAAGCAGATTCTTCCAGGGAACGGATGAAATCCGTTCCAGTTACCCGTGGTAAAGGAACTGCCCCTGGACTGGAAACGGCCAAGAACATCTCGGCCGAGATCAATCTGCGCGGATTAACGGTAGATGAAGGCCTTTATCAGCTGGAAAAGTATTTGGACCAGGCAATTTTGGCCGGACTACACCAGATCCGGGTGATTCACGGTAAAGGTACCGGTGCGTTGCGTCAAGCAGTCCAACAATACCTGCGGGATAATCCGGCCGTCCGGAACGTGGCCTTTGCCCAGCAGAATGAAGGCGGACTGGGCGCCACCGTGGCGGAGTTGAGGAATTAATAGGGGAAAGGGGTGAGTCAACTCACCCCGCGGTACTCATGAGCTTTCAGTATAACCCTACGCCCCTCTCTTTTTGAAAAGAGAGGGGTCAGGGGTGAGTTACTTTTAGGCTTAGATTTCAGATAGAATTCATTGACTTTCGACAAGAATAAATGACTTACATACTCATGCCTCACGCCTCAATTCGCCGTATGGATGTTGCATAGAGCTGTCGGTTCCTCACCTGCGGTGAAGGTTTCCGTGGTCACACTGCTCTCCGGACAATAGGGTGTAGCCAAAAGGCCACTGGCGGAACAGATTTTAACGACTACAATCTTCTTTTTTCCTGTAGTGGTTTGGGCATTAGTCCCTGTTGCGTTTGGTTGATCAGATACTGGTGCCGGGGTTACTCCCGGATCCGGTGCACCTGTTGCCAAATTGTCTGGATTCAAAGCTCCGTCTTGATGAATCGAACAAGGCTGATTTGGTTCGGTGCCGGCCAAATAGGTTTCATAATAAGTCTCAGGACAGTTTGGAGTGGCCAACTGCCCACTTTCGGTACAGATCTCGACTCCGGAGACAACTCCGGCTGGAGGGATGAAATCGGAAACGGGGGTCTGACTGAGTGCCTTACGCATAAAGTTCCCCCAAATCTCTGCCGCTTTGGCGCTGCCGATGGTTGCTCCGTTCAGTTGAACCGGAATTCGTTGCGAATCATTGCCGATCCAAACCGTGGCTACCATATCGGGTGTATAACCTACAAACCAGGCATTCGTATAATCACTGGTCGTTCCGGTTTTGCCTGCTGCAGGTCGGTCAATCATGGCACCCCGGCCGGTACCTCTCATAATAACGCCTCGCAACATATCCGTGACTACATAGGCAGTTGCCTCAGGTATCGCAACTTGCTTATGGGAATGATCGGAGAAAACCACGTTACCGTCAGAATCCCGGACTTCCAAAACCCCAATTGGTTCGGAGTAAATGCCTTGTCCGGCGAGTGGCGTATAAGCGGCCGTCAATTCGAGCGGAGTAGCCCCGCGGGTCAATCCTCCCAATGCCAGAGAGGAGAAGTTTAGATCATTGCGAGTTTGGTTATTCAGCACCAAGTTTTTGAGTCCCATCTGACG
>DASVMB010000373.1:0-4686 GCA_036384575.1 Bacillota bacterium | reverse complement strand
GGTAAGAGCCGGAATCTTGGTACTTCTGGGATTTCCCTTCGGCAGTTACCTTGGGATCGAGTTGACCTTATTCGGGGCGCTCATCATCGAGACGTTTGCATATACATCCTTGCGGTTCGGTTTAGTTTTTACCATACTTGTCACCGGAGTTTTGATCACGATCCAAAGGCCGATGATGGCCTGGGGCATGATCTTGCCCGTCGCGACTCCACATGATCGAGTTTCCTTTGCCATGTTTGTTGCCATGCTCACTACCTTGAGCGCCATGATCCGTTTTCAACGGGATAATCAGATTTCATCGAAGGAACTCAACCGGTACCTGAATGAAGCTACGCTTCAACTAGCCCAGGCCAATCTGGAGCTCCAGGATTACGCGGTCATGGCGGAGCAGGAGGCGATATCCAACGAACGGAAACGCCTCGCCCGGGAGATGCACGATACGTTGGCGTATACCCTGACCAATCTGGTGATGATGCTGGAGGCGTCCCTCGACTTATCCTCCGGGAATCGGGAGGAACTGTTGAATCACCTTCGGCTAGCCCGTGATCAAGCCAAGGAGGGGCTGGTGGGCGTGAGAAGCGCCCTCCAGGCATTGCGCCCTGTACATTTGGAGGAAGAAAACGGCCTCACCGCCATTTATCATTTAATCCAAACCTTTACCAAGGCCACCCGGATTAAAGTAGAGCTGAATCTGGGCGATGCCCCCTTGATTCTGGGCGAGGAAGCCGATTGGGCCGCGTACCGTCTGGTACAGGAAGGGATGACCAACGCGCTCCGTCACGGTAAGGCCACCTTGATTGAGATCTCCTTTTATCAAGAACGTAACGGGGTGCGGATCAATATCCGGGATAACGGTAAGGGTATGGAAAACTCCTCCCAGGGAGGCTTCGGTTTGCTGGGCATGAGGGAACGCATCGAAAAGCTTGGCGGAGAACTCTCCGCCAATAATCAAGCGGGAAAAGGATTTGTATTATCGGCGTGGATTCCTTTGAAAGAAGGTTGAGCTGGTGAAGGAGATCAAAGTATTATTGGTGGATGATCAGATGTTATTCGTGGAAAGCTTGCGAACGGTCCTGGAGACCCGTGCCGAAGACATCCAGGTGTTGGGAGTGGCGCTCAACGGCCGGCAGGCCCTGGAATTGGCTTCGGCTGAGGAACCGGATGTGGTCTTAATGGATGTCCGGATGCCGGAGATGAACGGGGTTGAATGCACCCGGATGCTGAAGGAGCGATTCCCCCAAGTGAAAGTATTGATGTTGACGACCTTTGACGATGATGAATACGTGGTTGAAGCTTTACGCCTCGGTGCGGCCGGATACTTACTGAAGGATGTTCCACCTACCGATCTCATCTCGACCATCAGGGCTGTTTATCAGGGAGGAGTGATGATCTCGCCCAAGGTTGCCTCCAAATTAGTAGAAAAACTGGTCCAGGTAAATCAGGGGGATACCGATCAACTGCCTCTTTCTCCTCAGTCTCCCGTCTGGCTGAAAGAATTGAGCAACCGGGAGAAAGATATCCTGCGTTTACTCGCCAAGGGTTGTGACAATAAAGAAATCGCCAAACGGCTTTATATTGCCGAGCAGACGGTCAAGAACTACGTGAGTATCATCTATTCGAAGATGGGAGTAAAGGATCGGGTTCAAGCCTCCCGGATGGCTGCTGAGGCGGGCCTGGATTAATCCGTTTTATATTATCCGCATCCTCGCTTGTTTCCTCGACTAACCGTTTTGGTACCGGTACAAAAGTACCGTTCCCAGTACCGCGATATTCAAAGTATAGTACCACAGTCGGCAGACTTTCGTACCGTAATGTGATAAATTGAAAATGTTATCAATCGATTAAACTTATGAGCAGACGACTAAGCGCTTATAGGGAATCAAGGCTCGATCAAAGGAGGTGCCAATCGGACCGTACTGTATCGGCTTTCATCAAGACGGTTTTCTTTTAAAAAGGAGGATTGTAAAGAATGCAGATCCGCAAAGTAACTGTTTTGTCAGTGTTATGTATTTCCTTGGTTGGAAGTTTATTCGCCACTACACTGGCGGCACCGAAACAAATAACCTTATCTGTACTTTACGATTACGTTACCGAAGCCGGTCGGGCATCGGTTCAGAAGAGTCTCGACCTTTATCAGAAAAAGCACCCCAATATCAAACTGAATGTTCAAGTTGTGACCCAGGCGAAATGGGCCGAGGTAGTGAAAACCCGTGCCATAGCCAATGATTTGCCGGATGTCGCCATGGCCGTTCCCCAGCGGGTCGGTGAATGGGCGACCGTCGGTAAGTTGGAGGCTGGTAACAAATACATTCCCAAGAGTGTTTTGAATAAGTATTCCAAAGCGCGCCTGTTATCGGATACTTACAATGACGGACAGATATACGGGTTGCCCTTCGCGGATTCGGTTCGTGCGGTGGCTTATAATGCCGATTACTTTGCAAAAGCCGGTATCAAGCCTCCGACAAAAGCCAAGGATGCTTGGACTTGGGATCAGATGGTGGAGGCGGCCAAGAAGGCCCAAGCGGCTTCGGGCGCCAAATATGCTTTGCAATTCGGAAAAGCGAGCATGGATAGCTGGCTGGCATTTATTTATCAAGCCGGCGGCGCATTGATGAGCGACGATTTCTCCAAGGCGACTTTAGATACCCCCGAGGTTCGTAAGGCTCTGGAGTGGACTGTCAAGCTGCACAAAGACGGTATCGCAGCCCCGGGGATCATTGACGGCACCGAGGATCCGTTACGCTTGTTCGCCTCCGGCGCCACCACCCTCTGGATGCCGACGGATAACTCATTGATATTAAACCTTAGTTCCCAGGCGAAATTCAAGTTCGGTTTCACCTTTATGCCGAGGGATGCCCAACAGGCCACGGTTATCGGCGGATCTGACTGGATTGCGTTTAAGGGAAATCATCCCAAGGAATCCTGGGATCTGGTGCTTTATATGGTAAGTGCCAGTCCGATGAAGGATTTCAACGAGGCTTTGACCGCGATTCCGCCGCGCAGCGATGTTCATGTCAAGTGGAGCGTTCATCCGGAGTTCGCTTCGTTCTTTGCCGAACAAGCGCGTCAGATTCCGGAAGCCCTTATCAAACAGCAGTTGCATCCCGCCTATGGGGCAACCCGCGACAAGTTGCTCCAGGAACTTAGTGCCTGCGTAAGCGGTCAGAAATCAGTGGATGACGCCCTGGCCGCAATGAACCAATATATGAACGACAGCCTCAAACAAAACCATTATTGATTCTAATGGTTTTGCCTCAATCAGCAGGCCGTTCGTCGGGAAAGTCTCCCGGCGGACGGCCTTTTGTTTTGGGGCGATAAACCATATGTCCGGTACCGGTACGGGAGTACCAATCATCTGCGTTTGCATCTTTAATAACAGTACCACGGTAGGCAGACTTTCGAAAGGCGCTGTGATAAATTTAAATTAGGAAATGGGAGATCCATCATCATCACGTTCGCCGGAGGAAGTTTGGCCAAAGTATACCCATCCGGCGAGCCGACAAGGGGAAGGAAAAATGAATCGTCATTTTAAATGGCAGGTTATGGTTCCTTACATTTTTTTGCTCCCACAGTTGCTGTTGGTTGGGGCGTTCGCGTTTTACCCTCTGGTATACAACTTGATTTTGAGTTTTCAGGATGTGGGCATGATTTCCCGGGGTTTCGTGGGTCTGGATCAATACTCCCTGCTTTTAAAGGACGAGATCTTTTGGACCTCGCTGAAGAACACCATTTATTATACTATCGGTACAGTGCCCTTAACTACCATCGTCGCGTTACTTGCGGCTTTTGCGCTGAATCAACAGATCGCAGGGAAGAAGTTTTTGAGGACGGTATATCTCTTTCCGTATCTGATTTCCTGGGTAGTTATCGGCCTCGTCTGGCAATGGATGTACTCAACCAATTACGGCATATTCAACCATCTTTTAAATTTAGTGGGTCTTCCCGGTCTGCGTTGGCTGCAAGATCCGAAAATGACCATACCTTCAATCATCATTGCCAGTGTCTGGCATGACCTGGGTTACTATATGGTGATTTTTTTGGCCGGGCTCCAATCCATATCGCCAATCTATTACGAGGCCTCGATGATTGACGGAGCCAACAAGTGGGATCAGTTCCGACGGATTACGCTTCCTTTATTAAAGCCGATCCTCTTCATCGTACTGGTACTCTCGATGATCAATGCTTTTAAGGTTTTTGATCAGATCTATGTAATGACCGGCGGTGGTCCGGGCCGGGCTTCGTTGATGCTGGTCAATTACATCTTGTCTGTGGCCTTGACCGAGATGCGGCTAAGCTATGCGGCGGCGATTTCCATTGTTTTGTTTATCATCATTATGATCCTGACAGTGTTGCAGCGGGTATTCTTTAAAGACAGCGACACGGAGGTGGCCTAAACTTATGAATAATGAAACTCTCAACCGGATCATCAAAGAAACCGGATCAAACAACCGTACCCGGTCAGGGAATTTAATATACCAAATCATGCTTTACTTTTTCCTGATAGCCGGGGCGGTTGTAATGGTCTTTCCGATCCTATGGATGATATCCTTATCGTTAAAATCTCCGGCGGAGATCTTTTCCTTTCAATTAAATCTCTTTCCCAAGCAACCGCTCTGGTCCAACTTCGTCGATGGCTGGGTACGTTCCGGATTTAGTAAGTACTTTTTGAACACATTCATCATTGCC
>DASVMB010000372.1:0-4992 GCA_036384575.1 Bacillota bacterium | reverse complement strand
AATACCTTCTTGCCGTTCTGCGCTAAACAAGCGCCTAAGTTCACCGCGGTGGTCGTCTTTCCGACTCCGCCTTTTTGGTTGGCAATGGCGACAGCTTTACCCATAGCCTTTCCTTCCTCCCTCCGGAACATTTTGGCTTGATGATTTAGTTCATATCCATGGAGGATCTCGAAGTCGCTACTCAACAACTCATGCGCTTTTTTACTTAATATCTCCAATGAATTTTTGGCTGAGCGTTTCAAGCGGATCCTCCTCTATCCCGAAATTATCTTCTTTCTTGTTTCGAGATCAGCCCCAAACTTCCTGCTTTCATCCGGAATTTTATACTGTAATTTAATAATTTTTTCTCATTTATCCGGTTTTTTTGGTACAACCTGATCGCTTGAAAAATAATGCCGCACCGCTGGGAGAGACATTTACCGAATAACACGAAAAGTGAAAGTGAAAAATTTCATTTTCGTGATTTTCGTGTGTTTCGTAGTTCGTTATCTTTTGCCTTCTCAGACGAAACACATCAAACACACGAAAATAATACGGCTCACAATCAAGGATTGTGCAGTTGAGTGTTATCTCTTCACTTTTCGTGTTCTATTTGGTTTTCTTCCGGAATAGGAATCGGGGCGACTAAAGTGAGAACGGTTTTCCATCCACCAAATCCATGAAATAACAAAAAATTAAATGGGAATAAATTCCATCTATTTGTGAGCTCTCAGGTTTCCTTTGGATTTCTCTCGAAATCTTCGAGCCTCGGTTTTACAACGGTCTCTTTTGAGGGATTCCGGGTTTGCGGGGGTAAGCGTCCGGAGTGGGAAATAACTTTTGAAGCAAGATTAAAGCCCGGGTTCCGTAATTCATGGGTAATTCCACAGTCAAACATTGAGTAACTGCTGCGCCGCAAGTGGTGATGGCCGATGCAGATACATCAAGTTCGGCTTGATAATCTTTCGCCTTATAAAGAGCGATGAATCCTCCCGGTTTGGCGAAGGGAATGGTTAACTCCGCCAGAACATTGGTTGCAGCTACCGCCCGCGCCACTACCAGATCATAACTCTCCCGTTCCGTTCCCTTTTGAGCCGCTTCCTCGGCCCGACCCCATGTGGGACGGCAATTACCGATTCCTAATTGGCGACAGGCCTCCTCCTGAAACTGAACCTTCTTGCGGGTGGCTTCCAGAGTAACCACAGTCTTGTCCGGGGCAACAACAGCCAGGGGCAGAGCCGGGATCCCCGCGCCGCTGCCCAGATCTAAAATCCGCCGGGCGGTTTGAAATTCCGGACGGAGCATGATGATGAGCGAGTCGTAAAGATGTTTATAGAGCGCTTCCTGATAATCAGTGATCGCCGTTAAATTGAGGGTTTGATTCGTATCCAACAAAAGCCTGATGAAAGCCAAAAGTTTTTCGAGTACTGCCGGATCCAGGACGATCCCGGCCTCGCGCAGAGCATCGTTAAAGGATGTCTCGGTCTGATTCATGGCCTCTCCTCCACCGCCCGGCGATACTCGTTTTCCAGATAAAACAGGAGCGCGGTCAGATCCGCCGGATTAATCCCGCTAATTCGCGAAGCCTGACCAAGAGTGGTCGGTTTGAATTTATTCAACTTTTCGCGGGCTTCCCGTGCCAAATTGGTAACATGCTCATAATCAATATTCTCGGGAATCCGCCGGTTTTCCAAGTTCGCTAACCTCGTTACTTGTTCCCTTTCTTTATCAAGATATCCTTGGTATTTCAAGCGGATTGTAGCCTCTAATGCCTCGGGCGACTGAAGCTGAAGATCCGGAGCCAACTGCTGTAATAACTGCAGTTCGACATCGGGTCTTTTGGCCAGTTCTCCCAGAGATACTCTGTTGGTAGGCACAGACACACCGGCCGAGGCAAAGATCTGCCGGATCTTTGGTTCGGGAGTGATGGTGTGGGCCTCAAGACCCTGTAGTAAACCAGATAACCGTTGCCGCTTGGCCTTAAAATCCTCCCTGGCTTCAGAATTAATTAAACCAAGCTCAATGCCATAAGGTGTCAACCGTTCGTCTGCAGTATCCGCCCGAAGAGTTAAACGATATTCAGCCCGGGAGGTTAAAACCCTGTATGGCTCGTCACTTTCCTTGGTCACCAAATCATCGATAAGGACCCCGATATAGCCTTCGGAACGTTTGATGATCAATGGTTCCCTGCCCTTGACGTATTGGGCGGCGTTGATTCCGGCGATCAATCCCTGGGCAGCTGCCTCTTCGTATCCGGAACTCCCGTTGATCTGCCCAGCGCTAAAGAGGCCCGGAATTTTCTTCACTTCCAAGGATAGTTTGAGTTCCGCGGCGGGAATGGCGTCATATTCAATGGCATAGGCCGGACGGACGATCTCTAATTTCTCTAAGCCCGGGATGGTCCGCAAGAAAATTTCTTGGACATACTCGGGTAAACTGGTGGAGAGACCGGCCAGGTACATCTCCTCGGTATCCGCCCCTTCCGGCTCGATGAATACCTGATGTCTCTCTTT
Source organism: Bacillota bacterium (assembly GCA_036384575.1). Lineage (GTDB taxonomy): Bacteria > Bacillota > UBA4882 > UBA8346 > UBA8346 > DASVMB01. The sequence continues at coordinate 2,500 of DASVMB010000372.1, read as the reverse complement.
ATCGGGAAACTGGATCAGCTTACTCTCAATGGATGGGCAGTAACGCGGGCCAACCCCAGTGATATCCCCTGTATACAACGCCGCTTCTTGGAGATGCTCCCGGATGATACGATGGGTTTCAGGCTGGGTATATGTCAGCCAACATAGGTAATCCGGCCGGACCTCCCATTTTTCCCAAAAGGAGAAACCATGCTCGATAAAACCTCCCGGTTGGGGAGTCATCCGGCTAAAATCGATGGAACGCCGGCGAACCCGCGCCGGGGTTCCCGTCTTGAAACGGCGTAACGGAATTCCACAACGGCCCAAAGCAGCCGAGAGACAGTTTGCAGGAAGCTGTCCCATGGGACCCGAAGCAAAATTTACAGTGCCGATAAATACCCGACCCTCAAGATAGGTGCCGGTAGCCAGGACGACAGCCTTCGCACCGAAGCTCAAACCGGTCCGGGTTTTGACCCCTGCGATCCGCCCCCCATCCACCAGGAAATCCACGACCTCGCCTTGGCGGAGTTCTAGATTGGGCTGGTCCTCCAGCACCCGAATCATGGTTCGCTGATAGACTTGTTTGTCTGCCTGGGCCCGCAACGCCCAGACTGCCGGACCCTTTTGAGTGTTTAGCAACCGCATCTGTAAATAGGTGTGGTCAATCACCCGGCCCATGACTCCACCCAGGGCATCGATCTCCCGGACCAAATGTCCCTTGGCCGGACCTCCAATCGAGGGATTGCATGGCATCAAAGCAATACCCCCGTAATTCATCGTAAAAAGCAGGGTACGGCAGCCCATTTTCGAGGCCGCCAAGGCTGCCTCACACCCGGCATGACCCGCTCCGACCACAATCAGATCATACGACGGCTCCATCTTCGTTCTCGCTTTCTCCTTTAGCTGTTTCAAAAAAAAGAAGCAACGCCACCCGATCAGCCTCATTCAGTCCAGGAATCCGCAATGCCTGACCCAAAGTACGGGGCTCAACACGCGCCAGTTCTTCCCGGCCTGCCGGGCTGAGTTGGGGAATGGCCGGATAATCCAATTTTTCCGGTAAAACCACCCGATTCATCCTACGGGTCTCGGCAAGCAGGGCTGCCTGTCTTTCAAGGTAACCGGCCAATCGTAGCTCATTAAAGACAAACTCCCGAACCGGCTGGGGGAAGCAGCCCAGGGCCGGAAATTCTTCGTAAAGACGGGCCTCGGTAATCTCCGGATGTAACACCAATTCCTCCAGGCGATATCCCCGTTCCGGCCGGAAGTCACCCGCTCGCCAGAACGATGAAGTCATCGGTACCTTGGTATTTTTCAAATACTCACGGAGCTCGACGGCGGCTTTTAATAAACCTTGAAACCCGTCCCATCGCTCCCCTGAAACCAAGCCCAGTTCATGACCGTATGGCCCCAGCCGGGACAAGGCATTATCCAGCCGTAAGCCAAGCCGGAACTCTGCCAGGGAAGTCATCATCCGGTAAGGTTCTTCGGTACCCAGGGTCGTCAAATCGTCGATCAGCACCCCCATATAAGAACTGGTCCGATCGGGGATAAATAGGTCTTGACCCCGCATTTTACGTACTGCGTTAATCCCGGCCACAATTCCTTGAACTGCAGCCTCCTCATAACCGGAAGTCCCGTTGAGCTGGCCGGCGGTAAAGAGATTGGACACACATTTGGATTCCAGGGCCGGTGTAAATTGAAAAGAATCCAGACAGTCATATTCCACTGCGTAACCCGGGCGAATGATCTCCACATTCTCAAGTCCGGGGATAGTTGCCATAATTCGTTCCTGAACCGTCTCCGGCATGGCTGTTGTCAGGCCCAGGAGATAGACTTCCTCGGTAAATACTCCTTCAGGTTCTAAAAAAATTAAATGATCGGTCTTCTCCGGGAAATTGATCACCTTTCGATCGATGGAAGGGCAAAAATGAGGCCCCTTAGTGGTGATGGCCCCGGAACGGATTGGCGAAAGATCAAGGTTTTCCCGGATCACTTGAATTGTGGCGGGAGTCGTCTGTGTAATCCAGCAAGGTTCCTGGTGGCGCGGCGCCGCCAATCCATCCCAGGAAAAGCCCCAATCTACCGGTTGTAATGGTTGGGGTTTAATCCGATCAAAGCTGATCGACTGGCGCCGGATTCGTGGCGGGGTTGCGGTTTGAAAGCGGCGTAACCGTAAACCGCTGTGTCTCAGGCTGTCACTGAGCTCCACCGCGGCCGGCTCCCCCTGTCTTCCTCCCGGATATTTGACATCTCCCATCACGATCTCGCCGCCTAAAAAAGTCCCGGTAGCGAGGATCACTGCCTTGCTGAAATAACGCCGCCCTGATTTTAATTCCACCCCGATGACTCGCCCTTGTTCAACCATTATGGCGGTGACCATTCCCTGTTTCACGGAGAGGTTGGGCTGACGTTCCAGGCGTATTGTCATTTCCGCCTGATAAAGCCGCTTGTCGGCCTGAGCCCGAAGCGCCGAAACGGCTGGGCCCCGGCTTTCGTTGATCCGGCGGATATTTAAATAGGT
>DASVMB010000371.1:0-3791 GCA_036384575.1 Bacillota bacterium | reverse complement strand
TAGTTGATATCCCTGTCAATCGAAGCAACCGCATCCTCGGCCGGAACTCCGACCGTTATTGCATATTCTCTCACAAGTTGACACGCTTTTTCTTTGGGAACCGAAATCTTAAAATAATCTCCTGCTTCTTGCCATGCCTTGGCCAGATCAATTGCTTGATCTGCCAGATCTTGTTTTGGACCGAATAATCCACGGGCAAATAATCCGGCTGTTGCTTGAAGGGCGACCGGCATCAAGGCCACATTGACATCATAGGGTATCTTGCCCCCGCCCAAACCATTGGCGCTATCGCGCCAGTTTCCAACGGTTTCGTTGGCTTTTAGTGCGAGTAAGGTGGTGATTGACGGGGACTGCGCAAAAGAACGGGCCCTGCTTAACACCAATGAAAGATTACGAAAAACAGCATCCCGGTACGACCGTCCGCAGATAGTGGTCTTGTCCAAAAAGCGGCCAACACTCTTTCCAGCCTGCGGGCAGTCTATAAAGAACCTGGCTAGTAACGGGGCCAGCAATAGATCGTCATCAATCATCTTGTAATCATAAATCGGAGTATCCTGCTTATCGCAGGTTCGATCCCCCGCATGACGGATAACGGCGAATTCCCCGATCTCCTCCTCGTGAGCAACTTCCCCGTAATCGTTCAATCGTTCGATGAGCGAACTCAAACCGGCTTCAATGCCCCGTGATTTCAGCGCCGGCATCAGCATGACCAAAGACAACTCGGTATCTCTTCCGAAATAAGTAAGGAAACGCCAGGATCCGGCGGCCAACTTTTCATCATAGCTCAAAAAGGTAAGGACTTTTTGGAGCCTTTCATCCGTTCCGGCCTCCTCTTTAAGCAATTCCCCTGCCGGAATCGGCGTAAGCGGCCTTTCCCCGCATAAAACCGTGAGTGTAAAGCGGATCGGATGATTACCTGTGTTCTGAGGCGCTTGAAAAACCAACAAACCGTCTTTCTCAATTATGACTGTCCCGCGCCCGGGTTTGATTTCCGTTTCGTAACGGCATTTTCCGTCCAGTCTGTCCCGGAAAGCCCTGACTCCTTGACCCGTTACCTTGACCACCCATTTGAGTGCGTCATCGAGATGATGATTGGTCGCAAAATCCCGAATCACACGAATGCTTCCTAAAACCCCTTCTTCGAGAATTAATTCCGGAGCAGAGGCTTCCACTGCAAACCGCACCCCAAAGAGGCCTTCCCGGGATTGAATCTCCCTCATCGGGTCGCAGACGCGCAGATCAACCGGATGGCCACTTCCTTTGAACCAGATGCCCAAGCCGCTGTTGCCCGCGGGGAAAGCCACAATCATCTTGGGAATTTCCCCCGAAGTACAGAGAATGTGCGCCGCTACCGGCCCGTTCCGGTAAAAAAGATTCTCGGTATTTCCCTCGCGGATCCGAAAAAAGAGCGGATCATCCTGCCCAAGGGATTGATCGCCCAGTCCCCCCGGGGAATTCACGGTATCATCGTCAATTGCATCCAGATATTTGGCCAAATCCATCCACCCCATGTGTGTGTATCATGATCAACCCTTGCTTCCCGAGAAATTGATTCCTTCAATGAAATATCTTTGGAAAACAATAAACACCACAATGATCGGGAGTATCGCGACAATCGAAGCAGCCAGAATCGGCCCCCAATCATAATAGACCCCATAAGTCCGCCGCAAGCTCAACATACCGACAGTTAAAGGAAATCTTTCCTGCGGCGCGTTGATCACGACCAAAGGCCAGAAAAACTCGTTCCAAACTCCCTGAAATGTCAGGATCGTCAAGGCACTCATCGCCGGTTTTGCCAAGGGCAAATAAATGCGGAAAAAAGCCTGATACGTACTGGCCCCGTCCAGTTTGGCCGATTCTTCCATATCACCGGGCATCCCCTGGAAGAATTGTTTCATAATGAAAACAGAGCTGGCTCCGACCACACCGGAGATGATCAAACCCGCATAACTGTTAAGTAAAGTCTGAATACCGAATAGTCTGGTCAAACCGAATATCCCGTCCCTTAGGACCAAATAATTGGAGATAAATGTCACCTGTGACGGGACCATCATCGAAAACAACATCGTGACAAAAATAAAATTTTTCCCTTTAAATCTCAGCCGTGCCAAGGCGTAACCGGCCATGGAAGCAAAAAGTATGGTCGTCAGCACCCGAATGATGCTGTAATTAAATGAGTTCAAAAACCAGCTGACGAACATACTCTTGCCTGAGGATCGGCTGTAATTTTCATTAAAAATGCGGTGATAGTTATGAAAGACATAGGGAATGAGTCCCGAGGTCAAATTATTCCAGCTTTGCACCCGGCCCTGCCGTTCAATCCGGTTTGGATCAAATGTTGCAGCGGCATAGACCTCCCCGAAGGGGACCGTCAGATCCAGCGGTAACTGTTGCAGGACCATATTACCCGTATGTTTAATCATAAAACCGTACCGTACCCACAGCGAACCGTCCGCCAATTTCTTTCTGGTAATCTCCTGCACCGGACCGATCTCCGTATAGTCTGCCGCGTAATGCTCCGATCTGTTGACCAGAACCGTCGTTCCCGCCACCCTGCGGGGGACCTGAACCGTTGGCGGTACCGGTTCCATCCCCGATTGCACCCGATACGTCACCTCAAAAGGAACCTCGGTCCCCGGGGTAAACTCTCCAAAAAAACCGTGGCCCCCGCCTTTCTTGGCCGAACGATATACCCCCATCCAATTATGAAACTTGAGTTGGTTGGTTTCAATCCGGGGCGGCCATTCGAGCGGTTGATCCTTAAGGCTGCTTAAAGCGCCGAATAATAAGGGGCCCATAAATATTATCGAAATCAACAACAGTAAAGTATAAATAAATCCAACTTTTGCCCATCTGGCGCGTCGAACGTCATCGAGCAAGAATTCCCTAGGCTTAAGGAATCTCTCCCCTGCGGGCTTGGTAGCCTTATTCTTCATCGATCCCGCCTCCTACTTTAAGAAGTCCTCTTTGAATCAGGACAATGATCAGGATAAAGAGTGAAAGGATGATTGCGGAAGCGCAAGCCAGTCCTGTCTTGGAGATTCCCGAAGCGTTGAACGCGTTATTATAAGCGTAATAGGCAATAGTAATGATCGAGTCAAGCGGCGCCTGATCACCAACCACAGCCGCCTGATCGAACATTTGCAGGGTTCCGATTAATCCCATCGTGACTACCAAATAGGTTACATGCTTCAACTGAGGAATGACGATGTATCTGATGCTCTTCCATTTTGTAGCCCCGTCCACTGCGGCTGCCTCCAATAAATATCCGGGAATATCCTGCAAACCGGCCAGGTATAGTAGCATAAATGTTGGAGCAGTCGTCCAGACGTTTTGGATCATAATCGTCCCAAGGGGTATTGGAAAAGCCAATTTCCCGGCCCAATTGGGCCATACATCCCGGGTATTGTACCAACTTATATCAACCGGGGCAGTATCACCAAAAGTCGGGATCACCCCGCCGGTTTTCAAAATAAAAGTTATGGCTACACTCAGAATGAGAGAAAGAAGCAGAAAACTGCCTTCAAAATAAGCCACCGGCCTCCTGCGCCACTTTTCATAAAGATAAAAGCCGGTCTGAAAGAGGAAAAACAAGACCAAAAAGGTCAATAAGACTAAAACATTATGTTTACAACGGGTCAGCAGGAAATTTACCACACCCTGCCGGCTAAAAAGCCACATAAAGATGATTGTAATGACTACGCTCGATGTGATACTGGGCATATAATAAGCGGCCCGAAAAAACTTGATCCCGCGAATTTTTTGGTTAAGAATCAGCGCTATCAGTAATG
>DASVMB010000370.1:0-5704 GCA_036384575.1 Bacillota bacterium | reverse complement strand
GAGCAGATCAATTCCTGCCGTTATCCGACTATATAGGACCGAATCAACCAGGTAGAAGTTGACCAGATAAGAGTAAATGAGACCTAACCCGGCCATCCATACCAGTCCGAGTTTGAGAAGATCACTTTGAAACCGGAGCCGAATGACTTCATAATCGGTCAGGGAAGGTTGCCAAAGGATCCAAAAACGGTAGATCATTCCTAGATTATCAAAGAATGAAGCCAGAGCGACACTCCAACAGAGTCCGTCTCCCAAAACACATAACCCGTATAGCCAGGCCGCCTTATACTCCATCATTTTGGTCAATTCCAGACCAAAAAATCCAAGCGAAAAAAGAATGAGTAATCTCCGAAAGCACACTGGCCATCCGGATTCGGGAAATAAAAGTTGGCGGCAGAGGAAGACCAATGCCACCAACCAAAATTTACTTACAAAAACCGCGCTTAACTCAAAGTAACTCCTCGGACCCTCATGCCCGTATAATTCAATTGAGAACAAAAACCATATCAGCAAAAATACTAAATAACCGGCGGGAATCATCCAAATGTCGCGGTTCCCCCGAGGAGCCGACCACCACCCATGAAGCGTCTTCATCGGTTTTTACCTCCAGTTTTTTGGTACAATCCTATGTACCGCCGGAGGAGGTTTAGAACCTTCTTTAGGCAACAGGGAATAGGGTCGCGCCCCTTGGGGCGCGCGGCAACAGGGACCCTAAATACAGCAATAAATTGTCCTTTCGCCCTAGTGCCTGTTCCCTGTTGCCTTTTTTAGGCCTCCCTGACCTTGGCCTGATAGATCTCGGCCAGTTTCCGTAAGAGTCCTTCCTGAAGCTGGTTGACTTCATTATCGCTGAGCGTCCGATCCTTAGCCCGGTACGTAAGTCCAAATGCCAGACTGCGCATACCGTCGGGTACCTGGTTACCCTGATAGACATCGAAGAGTTCGACTCGCTCAACCATTTCCCCTCCGAGTTCCCGAATCTTTGCCTCAATGGCGGATGCCGGGAGCGTCCGGTTGACCACCAGGGCCAGGTCACGCTCGACTGCGGGAAACTTCGGGAGTGGTTCGAAATGAACCTCTGTTTGCGCAAGGGGGGCCAGATAAGAAAGGTCGAGTTCCATCAGGAAAACCTTTTGATTCAGTTCATACCGCTCTAAAACCGCCGGATGAATCTGGCCTAAAAATCCCACCGAACGGCCATTCACGTATACCTCGGCTGCCTGCCCGGGATGGAGAAAAGGCCTTTTTGCCTGTTCCATGGTGAAAGCGGGAAAATGAAATTCTTGAAAGAGCCTTTCCATTATCCCCTTGAGATCGTAAAAGTCAACCTCATCCAAACCTTGATTCCAACCGGTTTCGTGGGGTCTTCCCGTTAAGACTGCTCCCAGATGGAGCGGTTCATCGAGTAAGACCGTATCAGTCTTCGGCCAGTAAACCCTGGCCAGCTCATAAAGGAAGAGGTTGGACTGACGCCGCTTGGTATTGAACTCCACTGTTTCCAAAAGGCTATGAACCAGATTGGTCCGCATCACCGCCTGGTCCTCGCTGAGCGGATCCAGTAATTCCGTGGTCCGGGCCAACGGATCCTCGGGGCTAAGGCCCAAACGCGCCGGCGTATTCTTGGCATACAGGCTGTATGTGATGACTTCGGTGAGGCCAAGCCCGGTCAGAAGATGGCGGCAATCCCGCTGTAACTGCTGGAATGGAGTCCGTTCCCCCAACTGCCTGCTCTCCGGAATGGTCGCGGTGATTTGGTCATAACCGTACAATCGGGCTACCTCTTCGGCCAGATCGGCCATGTGGAAGATATCCCTCCGGTAGGAAGGAGCAGTCGCTGTAAGCTGGCCCGAACCGGAACCGGTCACTTGGAAATTAAGGCGTTCTAAATAGTTTTGGATTTGGGAAGCGCCCAAATCGGTGCCCAACCAACGGTTGATTCGTTCAGCCGAAGTTTGGATCGTGGCCGGTTTCTCGGGCCGGGGGTTCAAATCCAATATCCCGCGGGTAATTTTGCCGGCATGTAACTCCCCGATAAGGTGAGCTGCACGGTTGGCAGCAAAGACGGTTCCGTTTGGATCAATCCCATGTTCGAAACGGAGCGACGCCTCGGTCTTCATATTCAACGCCCGGGCGGTTTTCCGGATACTAATCGGATTAAACCAGGCCGATTCCAAAAAGATGTTTTTGGTTTTATCGGTAACTTCGCTATTGGCCCCGCCCATCACTCCGGCGACGCATAAACCGCCTTGGGGATCGGCGATCAATAGCTCACCCCGGGAAAATTTGCGAACCGCATCATCCAAGGTTACCAGTTGTTCTCCCGGTTCGGCGCTACGAATGATCAACTGCCGTTCGTGAATTTTGTCAAGATCAAAGGCATGAAGCGGCTGATTACATTCCAGCATTACATAGTTGGTAATATCCACCAGGTTATTGATGGGCCGGACACCGGCTGCCCTGAGGCGTCGTTGCATCCATTCCGGAGACGGCTCAATCTTCACATCGGTGATGACCCGCCCGCTGTAGCGAGGGCAGAGATCCGGAGCGGCAATCTCCGCCCGAATCAATGATTCCATGGCCGGGTCTTCCTCCCTTACCGTTGTATCCGGAAGATGAACCTCGGCTCCCAGGATCGCTGCAACCTCACGCGCCACACCGATTATTCCCATACAATCGGAACGATTGGCGGTCAATTCCAGCTCCAGAACGAAATCGGTGGCGCCGAAAATCTCGGCTACAGGCACGCCGATGGGGACATTCTCCGCAAAAACCCAGATCCCCGCGGATTCTTTCTCCAGCCCCAACTCTTCACCGGAGCACATCATTCCTTCAGAGGTAATACCCTTTAAAACAGCGGTTCCGATTACCTTGCCGCTTAGGAGTGTGGTCCCGGGTAAAGCCACGGGCACCACATCATGGAGTTTTAAGTTCTGTGCCGCGGTGATTACGGTCCTTATTCCCTGTTTTCCCGCATCAAGCCGGGTTATCCAGAGATGATCGGCCTGGGGATGTTTCTCAAGTTTTTCAACCTTGGTTGTGACAATCCCCTGGAACGCCGCCGCCTGATCCTCAATGGCCTCAACGGCAATTCCGGAGCGGGTCAGCCGTTCAGCCAGCTCCGCCACTGGTATATTAATCTTTACATATTCCTGTAACCATTCAAACGATACGCGCATTCTATCTCCTCCAAATCCGAAACTTTAATAATACTCAATTCCGGACCGACTGCTCCCGGAACGTAGTGGCTTAAAACTGAGCTAAAAAGCGCTGGTCATTCTCGTAAAAAGTCCGGATGTCATTTATCCCGTATTTTAACATCGCGATCCGGTCGAGTCCCATTCCAAAGGCAAATCCCGATACTTCGTCCGGATCGTATTTGGACATCGACAGGACTCTGGGGTTTACCGAGCCGGCACCCAAAATCTCAAGCCATCCGGTACCCTTGCACACCCGGCAACCCTTACCGCCACAGCCGCAAGAGACATCCACCTCGGTGCTGGGTTCCGTAAACGGGAAAAAGCTCGGCCGCAGGCGGATTTGGCGATCAGCCCCGAAGAGTTTTTTGGCGAAGACGGTAAGTACGCCTTTGAGATCTCCGAAAGTAATGCCTTGATCCACTACCAACCCTTCCAGTTGAATAAACATCGGCGAATGGCTGGCATCAATGGCATCACGCCGGTAAACCCGTCCGGGTGCGATGATCCGGATTGGGTTGGGGTAAAGCCGTTCCATGGTCCGGATCTGCACCGGCGAGGTATGGGTCCGGAGTAGAACCTCCTGGGTAAAGTAGAGCGAGTCTTGCATGTCCCGGGCCGGATGATCCTTAGGCAAATTTAGCGCCTCGAAGTTGTAATAATCCGTCTCCACTTCCGGACCCTCGGCGATACTGAACCCGAGCCCCAAAAAGATCTCCTCAATCTCCTCCCTGACCAATTGCAGGGGATGGTTATGCCCTACGCGAGGTTTGCGTCCCGGCAACTGGATGTCCAGTTCTTCCGCAATCAGTTTGGCTTCTTGTTCCCGCGCGGCAAATCTCTGGCGGAACGTTTCCAGTTTGGCCTCGATCTCCTGGCGAATCTGATTGACTAATTCGCCAATGACCGGCCGCTCCGCGGCGGGTAGCCCGCCCATTCCCCTTAGAATCGCAGTGAGTGAGCCTTTTTTGCCCAAAATTTTCACGCGAATTTCGTTGAGAGCCTCACTGTCTTGTGCCCTTTCGATCTCTGCCAAGGCCGCAGCACGTAGCTGCTCTAATTGTTCTTTCATCCCATGAACCTCCCTAAAAATCGGTAAAATAAAAAAACCCTTCATCCCTCATGGGACGAAAGGTTAATCTCGTGGTACCACCCAACAATTTTGCGCATAAATGTGCAAACTCATTCAAGGTACGGGAAGTTTCCAAACCGGTTACTCCGATACCCTCTCCGGTTAACGGTGGAGTGCCGTCTACACCTACTGGCGGCGTGAAAGCCCGTTTTCAGCTCGCAGTTCCGGAGGGAACCTTCCTCGACCGGTCCGGGAAAGGCTTTCAGTCACGGCCTTTCTCCCTAAAACCTTCCCAAAGTCAAGTACTTTCCTCCATCATTACTTTAGACATATTCAATTGTGTCCAAATGGAAGAGCCCTAAGTATTTCAGCCTAAACCATTGTGGTTCGGATAATTTCCCTGTAAATCAAGTAGGCGGTGATAGAACCTGTTGTCTCGAAAACTTTCCAAAAAAAATCAGCAGATAGTGTCATCTGTAATCATCCCCTTTTTCACTGACTATTGTCGTGAAAACGGTCACCGCAATGCTTAGCATTATTATAACAGAGCACTTTATTTTTTACAAGAGGCCATCACTAAGCGTTGTCTGAGGGCCTCATAAATCAAAATGCCTGTCGCTACTGCAACATTCAATGATTCGGCCTTTCCCGGCTGTGGAATTTTTACCCTTTTTAAAGAAAAATCTTCCCAAACTGGGTTTAAACCCCGACCTTCGTTACCTACAATGAATAACGTCGGGATCTGCAAATCACATTGAAAAAGCTCCATCCCGGCTTGGGGATCGGCTGCGATGATCTGGATCCCCGCCTGCCTCGCATGATGAATCAGCCATTCAGGCTCAAAATTACGATAGATTGATTGCCGGAAGATCCCCCCCATCGAAGCGCGAACCGCTTTTCCCTGATAGGGATCGGCGGTTTCCGACGTTAAAAACAAGCCGTCGAGACCGGCAGCCCAAGCGGTACGGATTATCGTGCCGAGGTTTCCCGGATCCTGAAGGCCATCAATGATGAGTCCCAAGTGAATTCGGTTCCAGTCCGGGGCTTGGTCTTTGGGAAGTTCAATTGTTGCCACGATCCCCTGGGGATTTTCGGTTTCCGCTATTTTTTCGAAGACCGCGTCGCCAACGGCAACCTCTTCGAAGCGTTCTTGAAGAGTCCTTAGCAACTCCCGACCTTCGTCGGTCGCGAGCAGCCGTTCCGACCAAAAAATTTTGCGGATATGCGCACCTGACTTGTAGGCCTCCTGCACCAGATGAATTCCTTCCGCCAAATATAAATTCTGCTCTAAACGGCCTTTTTTATGGTGCAAACCACTTGCCATTTTCACCAAATCATTGGAAATACTGGTAATCTTCACGTTCCATCCTCCGAACCCTAATGCGTCACTTATGGTAAAGCTTCGATCCGCGCTAATCTGTCGCTAACCGGCGGGTGG
>DASVMB010000369.1:0-6207 GCA_036384575.1 Bacillota bacterium | reverse complement strand
ACAAGGAAACATTTTATCTTGATTATTTTTGACTGGAAACGGGGTAACCGGATACCGTTTCAATTGCTATTTCCCTTGTTGACAACCAGCCCATTATGGATGACCAGGTATGGTTTTTGCAAAACCTTCAGATCGTCAAGGGGATTTCTGCCGACGACCAGTAAATCCGCAATTTTCCCCTGCTCAATCGTTCCCAATTCTCGTTCCAAATCACAAACATAGGCAGCATTCCGGGTTCCTGCGATGATAATATCCATATTGGACATGCCGGCTTGCTGCATGAGGGCCACTTCGGTGATGGGAAAGTCACGATCAAATTGGCAGACGTACCCGTCAAAATCCGTACCCAAGGCAACTTTACCTCCGGCTTTGTAAAAACGGGCAAGATTGGCAAGGGTGATCCGGTCCCAATCCAGAGAGTGGATCTTGCTGACTCCTTGCCAGAGTTCGAGGGTGGGTTCCCAGTAGATATTCTTCTCGACGATCTGGTGGAGTTGCTTCTCATCGAGGGGTTCGACTACCATATGGGAGATATCGTCAACTCCGGCATCTATCGCGATTTGGAGATTACGGGTGTGCGAAATATGGGCTGAAACTCGTTTTTTTAGAGTATGGGCTGAATTAACTATTCTTCGAACCTCGGCAGAAGTCAACATTGGCCAGACCCGGCCCTGTAAATTGTCTTCAATAGCAATTTTAATAACATCGATACCGCTCTTAATAAACACCGTCACTTGACGTTCGGCTTCTTCGGGGGAGTTTATATAGCAACTGCCATATCCCTGGGGTTTGGTAATCAACGGTGTAGCCGATACGAGCCGGGTGTTTAAAGGATTTAAATTCAATCGATCCCGTTCTTTTACAAAGTTAAAACTGCCATGGGGTCCCAGATCCCGTACGGTGGTCACCCCGGCTTGAAGCCAGCGCTGCAAATTGGTTTCGTTATAGCCGTTATGGACGTGGGCATTTATAAAACCGGGCAATACAAATGCTCCGGCCAGGTCTATTTTTTGATATTCCGCTGGAATGGCAATATCTCCGGCAGCTCCGATCTGTTTGATCCGGCCTTTGTTTATTAAAATTATCCTGTCTTTGAGTGGCGGAGCACCGGTTCCGTCAATAATTGAGCAATGAACGAGCGCCAGGGAATCCGACTGTTTATTCAGGGATTGGGTGTAACTTATACTGCCAAAGATGAATAGACAAATTAAACTAAGGATCAAACTCTCTTTCAGGAAGTGGTGTTTCATAGCTCCTCCGATACCGGTTTAAGTTTGATGGATTCCTCACAAAACTCCGTTTCCTATTGTGCGGTAACTTGATTTGGAGACTCATCGTAATTAGGGTTTCCTGAAAAAAGTAAGCAACTCACCCTAATTAGTATTTTTTTCTTAGATGAAGGATACTTTGAGCTTGTAATAAATCGAGTTTGGCATAGAATGGGTGGTTGTACTTCCTTGTTGAAGAGCGGAAGGAAAATAAAAGATTTAGAGAGATACTTGGCTGCCTTGCGGGATCTCTCCCGACCCGTTTCTTGTATCCCAGCTGGCGCAGATCATGCCGAAGACGATTAATAATCCGCCGGCTACGACTTTCCAACTGAAGGGGTCGAACCCGAGACTCAGAGCAAAGATCCCGGCGAACATCGGCTCGGTGGCGAGAAGCACCGCGGTCCGGAAAGCGGGAATCTTCTGTTGGGCTTTGGTCTGGAACAGGTATGCCAGGGCGGTGGCGGGCACTCCGGCGTAAAATAAGGCCAGCCACTGCAGAACGGAGAACTGTCCAAGAGTAGCGGCTTGTCGGCCAAAACAAAGGTAAGCCGTTCCCGATAGCACAGTGACGGTAGCAAACTGGACGAGGGTCAAAATGGCGGCTGAGAGATTCTGTGCCAGGCGATCGGTATAGACCACATGGATGGCGAAGAAGAGGGCACAGGCCAGGGTAAGCAGATCACCTTGGGCGAAACTCAGCCGCCCTTTAAGAGTAATCAAGAGTAATCCAACGGTTGCGCAGATGATACCAACCAGGACGATCCGTCGTGGTAGCCGCCGGTTGATCATGGATGCGAAGACCGCTACTAAAATGACGTTCAGACCGGTGATGAAACCCGAGGCCGAAGCGGTAGTGTACGTTAGTCCCAGAGTTTGGGTGATGAAACCGAGCGTCAGGATGATTCCTAAGAAGATGCCTGGCTTGAGGCAGGTTCGCCAGTGGCCCTTGATTTTGGGAAAGAAGCAGAGCGTCAAAACGGCCAGAGCCAGTAAAAAGCGGATGAATATAAAGAAAAAAGGGTCGATCAGAGAGATCGACCATTTGACGATGATGAAGGACCAACCCCAAATCATGGTAGTGACGATTAATAGCAAATCTGCGGCATTCAGCTTAAGTTTCATTGTGCCACCTTGTTTTATAGAATTTTGCTCAAGAACTGCCGGGTCCGATCGTTTTGAGCATGGCTGAAGATATCCTCGGGGGTACCTTCTTCTAAGATCGCGCCCTCATCGAGAAATAAAACCCGGTGTGCCACTTCTCGTGCAAAACCCATCTCATGGGTGACTACGACCATGGTCATTCCATCCCGCGCCAGCTGCTTCATGACGTCCAGAACCTCCTGGATCATTTCCGGATCCAACGCCGATGTGGGTTCGTCAAAGAGTAACGCCTTGGGGTGCATCGCCAGAGCCCGGGCAATGGCAATCCGTTGCTGCTGGCCACCGGAAAGGTGTTCGGGGTAGGTATCGGCCTTTTGACGTAGTCCGACCCGGTCCAATAATTCGTAAGCACGTTCACGAGCTTCCTCTGGGGATAACCCCCTTACCTTGACCGGAGCGATAGTGACATTCTCAAGAGCGGTTTTGTGTGGAAAAAGGTTAAACCGCTGAAAAACCATGCCGACTTCCGCCCGGACCTCGTTCACATCCACCAGTGAATGATCCGAAACGTCCACGCCTTCAATATAGATATGACCACCGGATGGTTTTTCAAGTAAATTGAGACAGCGGAGGAAAGTACTCTTTCCGGATCCGCTGGGGCCAATGATACATACAACTTCACCCTGTTTTACATGGGTGGATATGTCTTTCAATACTTCCAGGTGGCGAAAACGTTTTTGAAGATTTTCAACTCTAATCACTGACCTTCAACCTCTTTTCCAACTTGGCCACGATCCGGGTGAAAGGAATTGTCATGATCAAGAAGAGGACGCCTACCTCAAGCCAGGTTTCGGTCGGCCGGTAGGAACGGGTTACGATGATCTGGGCCTTGCGGACCAGTTCCTCCATGCCGATCACCGAGACCAATGAGGAATCCTTAAGCATCGCAATGAACTCGTTCCCCAGGGGCGGGATGACCCGTTTCAAGGCTTGGGGCAGTACAATGAACCGCATCGCCTGGCTGTATGTCATTCCCAAGGAACGGGCGGCCTCCATCTGACCGCGATCGATCGACTGAATCCCGGAGCGGACGATCTCGGCCACGTAGGCGCCGCTGTTGATACTGAGCGCGACTAATGCCGAGACAAAGGGATTGATGGGGATCGGATTGCCGTGATTAAAGAGCGCACCCAAAAGCGGCGGTGATCCGAAATGAATCATGAAGATCTGGACCAAGAGCGGAGTTCCGCGAATAAAATCCACATAGATTCCGGCGATCAAATTCAAGACTTTATTATGCACTACCCGGGCCACTCCGGCCAAGGTACCGATGACGATCCCGTCAAATACCGCCACGCACGTCAAAAGGAGGGTCATTAACGCACCGAGCAGTAATGAGGGAAGATTTAACCACATGTAATAGATGAATGTTTCCGCCATTGCAAAGTCGGCGCTGTTATCTCCGGGTTGGATTGCAACAGTTTGCATCTCGTTACGGTACTTGGGTTTTCGAAGTTCCACCCGGTGATCGCCAATGCTCAAACCCAGGATGACGCAGGGAGAAAATCGTCCGGTGTTTCGGCCGTCGATCCAAACCTGGGCGCCGGCCGGATCGGAGCTTATTTTTAAACGGGAATCGTTGCGAACGGCTCCGAAGGCACTACCGGATATGGCCAGAAACAAAACTAAAAGTAAAGCCAGACCGATGTAAACTTTTGTTTTCACGCTAAACACCCTTTGGTGGCTTTAAAAACCATGTATGGCCAAGAAGCCGGAAGGCCTCTTGACCATACTTAAGCCAATTCAATTATTTGCCGAGGTATTGTTTTTCCAGTGCTGCCAATTTACCATTCTTTTTTAGGGCGTCGATGGCTTGGTTGATCTTCGCGAGCAGGGCGGTGTTGTCCTTCCGGATTCCAATCCCGTAATTCTCGGGCTCGATATCCTCGATCGTAACCATCTTTAAACCGGAGGCGGTTTTGATCGCGGAGATCGCTACCAGATCATCCATTACAGCCGCATCAGCGTTATTATTCAATAATTCCTGAATCGCCTGGGGGTTCGTATCGAACCGTTTCATCTTAATACTTTTGATTTTACTGGCATAAAGGTCGCCGGTGGTGCCGTTCTGGACCGTAACGGTCTTACCCTCCAGATCTTTGGGCCCTTTAATGGTGTTGTTATCCTTTTTGACCACAATCGCCTGGCGGATCGAGAAATAAGGATCGGAGAAATTGATTTGTTTTTTCCGTTCGGGGGTGATGGTCATGGCCGAGATCAGGCAGTCGTAGTTTCCGTTCATCAGCCCGGGAATGATTCCGTCCCAGTTGATGTTAACCAGTTTGAGCTCCATTCCCGTCTGGTCCGCAACCAAGCGCATCAGATCCATGTCGAAACCGACAAAGTTTCCGTTTTTGTCGATCGACTCAAACGGTGCGTATGTAGCGTCGGTACCGACGGTTAAAACCGGTTTGGTGGCTAAAGCGAGACCCGATACCATTACTGCCACGAGTAGAATTGCAATCCATGAATATTTTTTCATTTTTGAAACTCCTTTCGGATGAATGTTTAAGATCATTATATAACATCGCCGGCAACCGTGCAAAGAGTTTGTCAAACTGTAACAAAAAAAGGTCTAGAATTAATTGGGAAACAGTTATTCGTATTAGTATATTTATTCATTTTTCAGTCGGCGGAATGCAGGTGTTGAAAGCAGCAGATGCGGTCATACTACTCGTATCAGACCTGGACGTTTTCACATAAGTTGAGGTCTTTTGGTTTTGGGGGAGGGGAACAGTTGCAAGCGGAAATAATCGATCCTTTAGAGAAAATCAAGTTGGAACCGCGAGGCTTGCCGGAGCTGAGTCAGGTAGAAACCGAATTGTACCGCGAGTTAGAGGGGGGACCCGGTCCCATCCGTGAACTGACCTCAATGATCCATGCCGGAGGAAAACGGATCAGGCCTCAATTAGTCTTATACAGCGGGTTACTCTTTAGCGGGTCGGTCACTACCGGCATGGTAAGGACAGCGGTTGCGGCAGAGTTGATACATACGGCGTCACTGATTCACGACGACATCATTGATGGAGCATCACTCCGCCGCCACCAACCATCCTTCAACCAGACGCGGGGTGTTCAAATTGCGGTACTGGCGGGCGATTATCTACTGGCCCGGTCCTTGGGTATCTTAGCCGGAGAGGGTTTAAGCACTGTAATGGCTGGACTTACCGGAACAATCTGCGAGATGTGCCGGGGAGAGTTTTTTCAGGCCGAGGAGCGATTTAATTTCGGGTTGACTTTGGAGGCCTATTACCAAAGGATTGCTTCAAAAACAGCCATTTTGTTCCAATTTTGCTGCACCGGTGGAGCAACCGCCGGTGGAGCCGCCATGAATCAGCTTGCGACACTTCGGGAATTCGGGTTACATCTGGGACTTGCTTTTCAGATCCGGGATGATCTTATGGATTGGTGCGGCGACCCCGAGCAATTGGGAAAACCGGGGCATACCGATATGTCCCAGGGTACCATTACCCTGCCTTTACTCTTTTTGTTCCAGGACCGGGCTTTTGCAGAGAAATTCCAAAAACGGCTCGTGCATGAGGGCGGAAACGCCACTAAGATTATATCCCCGGATTTGGTTCGGGAGATCGAGGGGTGGCTCTGGAGTAGCGGCGCAATTGCCCGAAGCGAGGGGGTAATCACTGCGCATCTCATACGGGCCAAACGGGTATTGCAGCAATTACCGTTCGGCCGGGCGAGGGACGGGTTATCCGGGTTAATCCGAGAGCTTGAGTCGGAATGGGCTCAAGACCGGTATTGCAATCCGGACCCCCCC
>DASVMB010000368.1:0-4044 GCA_036384575.1 Bacillota bacterium | reverse complement strand
CAAAACAATCTTGAGCCCGGGGTCTTTCTCCAGCGCCTCGGTGACCCAAGGTTCGGGAACCGCAGCGGTTGTGGCCTTGCCGGAAGCCGCAAGTTGGGCAAGTTCCGCAGCACTTGCAATATACTGAATTTTCATATCCTTCTCCGGATCAAGCCCGTTCTTACTCACCAGATACCGAAAGAGAATATCGGAGATCGCGCCCTTGGATGCCACATATATTTCATGGCTTCTAAGGTCCGACCACGTTTTAATGGTGGCATCGCTGCTGACCACATACATGACACCCCAACCGATGACTGAGGCCAATTGAACCGGGACGCCCTTGTTATAAAGAATGGCTGCCATATTGGTGGGAAGCCCGGCCAGATCCAGATCCCCGCTGATCAGTTTGGCCAAAACCGGATTGGGATTGTTGTATACCTCAAAGCGGACCGGATATTCGGCAGCCTCGGGCCGGTCCATTAACCTCACCATCGAAAGGCCTACATTACCGGAGAGAACCGCCACTCGCATCGGTTCATTTTCCGCGCCAAAAGCAGTCGGGATTAACAAGGCCCAAATCAATAAGATCAAAAGTACCTTCCTCATTTATGAAAACTCCTCTCATGCAAATCGGATTAGCTAACTTACTTGGCCTTTGAAATTGATAATGAGAAATTTAAATGTTTTCTCCGGAGTAATACTGTTGAAGCGTCTCAAGCTCAAAATCATCCTTCAAATATCGTTCGAGTCCCAAGACCACCGCTTCCGCCGCTGCAATCGTGGTGATGATGGGAATCCCCCGGGCCACCGCGGTGCTACGAACAATCCGCTCATCACGGTGGTCCCGGTGGCCGGTATCGATCAACCACTGGATCTCGCCGCTCTTAATCTTATCCAGAATATTCGGTCTTCCTTCCCCCACCTTGGCAACAGCTTGACATGGTAGGTTATTCCTCGAAAAGACCGCGGCGATCTCGGGGGTTGAAAAAATTTTGAATCCAAATGTCATAAATTGTTTGATTAAGGGTATAAAAGCCCGTTTATCCTCATCCCGAAGATTCAGATAGATACTTCCGGCGGTCGGTATCTTATCGCCCGCGGCCAACTCCGCTTTGATGAACGCCAGACCAAAATCACGACCGATACCTGAAACCATCCCGGTGGATCGTTTCTTCGGTCCAAGCAGGGTATCGATATCCGGAAAATGGTCGAAACTAAATACAGCTTCCTTGACCGCGCTATAACGTAGATTAAGAGCATTTACACTTCCCGGATCCGGCAAGCCCGATCCACATAGTACTTTTATGGCAGTCTCGATCCAGTCGTTCCCCGTAGTCTTGCAGATGAACGGGAGCGTTTGGCTGATGCCCGGAAGCACTTCCCTGAGAATGATCTGGTCGTGGCGTATGGCGTATTTGACTGTGGCCAATCCTTTGAACCCCGTTCCCGGCAACAGATGGGCGGTATAATGATACAATTTATCCAGCGTTTCTTGGCCCAATGTATACGAAGGCAGAGCCTGAGCAGAATCTCCCGAGTCTATCCAAGCCTCCTCAATCTGTTCCAACACTCCAATCACCTTGACGCCTATCCCATCGGTGATACAATGAATTTCAACGCCGACCGCATCCTGCATGAGGTTCTCTGCTTGCGACTCCCCCGCCGCATCACGCAATCCAAGCTCCGCCAGTCGGGCTGAGATTCGCAGGTCTTCGAATCCATCCAGGACCTCCACTCCCGCCTGGCGTAATGTCGGGCCGAGTTCCATGGCGGGTTTGCCCCCGAATTGAAGCAACGCAATATCCGGCCGCTCTCGTTCCACAATATTGCGAATATCTTCCCCGGTAACCGGTTCCATAAAAAGCAGGCAATGGCCTCCGTCCAAAGTCGTAAGCGCCGCCGGATTACTGTTGACGATGATCCCCTGATACCCCGAATTCTGTATAGCCAGAGCCCCATGATATAGGGCATAATCATGCTCCGTACCGTGATCGATCCGGTTTGGACCCCCGCCAACCAACATGACTCTTTTCCGTTCGGGTTGGGTCCTGTCCGGTCGCTCACCCTGGGGAGGCGGACCCGTATGAACTGAATCATATGTAGAATGATAATAATAATTCTCCGGATCTCCCACACTCACAAAGTCAGGCATGATTCCAAGCTTTTTACGGGCATTGCGGACTTGATCCTCGGTGGATCGAAGGAGGAATGCAATCTGAAGATCGGAGAAACCCCATTGTTTTGCCCTTAGAAACACTTGCGGCGTAAGATTATACAACGCGTAAGTGGTGAGTTCCTTCTCGAAGCCGTTCAACTCCGCCAGCTGCTTTAGAAACCAAGGATCGATCCCGGTGAGGTTGCGGATCTCATCCTGGGTTAATCCCTGCTTAAGCGCGTAGCGAATGAAAAAAAGCCGGTCCGGATTGGGATTGATTAGTTTTGCCCGAATTGAACTTAAGGGTAAAACGGCAGGGTCCGGATCGCGGCCGTCGGAACCCAGGCCGGAACGGCCAATAGCCAGGGAACGCACGGCTTTCTGCAGGGCGGCTTTAAACTCCGGAGCGGCGGCGACAACTTCACCCACAGACTTCATCACCGTATCCAGGGTCTGTTCGGTATCATAAAACTTACGGAAATCAAATCGCGGTAACCGAACCAATAAATGTCCCTGATCGATTGGCCCTCTGTCCCGAACGGGCAACACTTCGTTGAGCGTATGTCCGACCGTCAGTTGAGCGGCGATCCGCGCCACCGCCAAACCGGTGGATCCTGCAACCCATTGGGCGGTCCGATTATATCCGGGGGTCAGCTTGAGCAATACCCAACGGTCTGCGGCCTGATTTACGGCAAATTTTAAGTTGGCGCAACCTACCAGTCCCAGGGTTTTTAACAGCAAACGGCAACGATCCAGTATTTCACGATAAGCTTCGTAAGAAACCGATTGGATGGGAAGCACGGCCGCGCTGTCCCCGGAATGAACCCCCACCGGATCGAGCTGCTCCACGGTTCCGATCAACCGGCTTTCTCCGCTGCAATCGATGAGAAATTCGAATTCAAGCTGTTTCCAACCCATTAACGATTTCTCTAGCCTAACTTGGCCATTATCGGTTAAAGCCAGTTCCTTCTCGATCAGTTCGGTGAATTCTTCCCGGTTGTAAGCTAGAAAGCGGGGAGCGGGATCCAAATGGGAAGCTGCCCTGACGAACAGGGGAAATTCGTGTTCAAAGAGATACGCAGCACTTTTTGCCGTATCAGTTACGGTAACCCCCTCCGGGAACTTGAGCCCCGCACCCCGAACCGTCCCGGCCCATTCCTCGTCATCCGCCATTATCTTTAGCGCTGCTTCGGTAATTCCCAGCAACCTCGTACCATACTGAGCCAGTACCCCGGAACAGGCTAATTTCAAGCCCAAGTTCAGAGCCATCGGACCGCCGCAACTCACAACCAGAGCATCCGGCCTTTCTTTGGCGATGATCTTTGTCAAAAACGATGCAGTCAAAGGCTCCAGATAAGTTCCATCGGCCAAATCCCGATCCGTTGTCAATGTAGCTGGATTACTGTCAACCACAATGACCTGGTAACCTTCGGCTTTTAAAATCCGGCAAGTTTGTGCCGTCGCCTGATCCAATCCGTTACTCCGTCCGATAACGGTTGGGCCGGCGCCAATCAGCAATAATTTGCTAAAACCTATAGTAGGCATTACAATCATCCCTTTATATCGGTTCTGCCACGTACACGCCACTTCGGATGGGCCATACTCCTCCCGAAACATCCCGACTCAAGAGGCAAAAATGCAACATTCGCTTGAAGCATACATCCTTGGCCCGTATGGAGGGAGATGTTTCGGCAAAAGAGAGCCCGCAGTTTTGGGTACCATTATAGAATTATCCTTGGTTGTTACCAAATATACCTTCGCCTTGGGTCAAACTGCCTCGATAAACAATTATTCTACTGATTTCAATAAATCCCCTTCCATGTTACAGCAATTAAATTAGATCTCACCACTGTTCTTGGAAGAGTACTGTTAACCTTCTTAAAAGAAACTCCAGGGAATTTCCTTGT
>DASVMB010000367.1:0-11086 GCA_036384575.1 Bacillota bacterium | reverse complement strand
CCTATCCAGGTTTCCCCGGAAATCACGGGTTTACACGGGTGATCACGGCAGAAACCTCCATGACATAAAAAAAGACGGTATTTTCAGATCATGGATCCCGTAAAAAGCTGGTGGTTCCGAAGCATCGGCCCACCATCCGGTAATAAATATTTACCTGATAGAATTCAGCCTATAAGTCGGGTTAAATAAGTTTAATACCAACAGAATAAATGAGTTGACCAGGATTGTCAAGCTTTTTACCGGTTTTTAACTCTTATTGAACAGATTGGACATTTTATACCGTCTCGAACTCATCAATTCTGTTGGATCAAAAAAAATGAAGGCCTTCTCAGACCTTCAAATACCAAATGTTTCCACTGGTTGATTTTAATCAAGCCTTGCCGCTACAGCCAAGAACACTTACGAGTTTATGACGGACCAACTCTTTTATGGCTTCACGGGCAGGCCCCAGATATTGCCGGGGATCGAAGTCGGCCGGTTTCTCCGCGTAATGCTTACGAATACTGGCGGTCATTGCCAGTCTCAAGTCGGAATCGATATTTATTTTGCAAACCGCCATGCTCGCCGCCTTACGGAGCATGTCTTCGGGAACTCCTTTTGCTCCGGGCATTTGTCCACCGTATTTGTTGATATCCTCAACAAATTGGGGAATGACCGAGGATGCGCCGTGCAACACAATGGGGAAACCGGGCAATCTTTTTTGCACTTCCTCCAAAATATCGAAACGTAAGCGCGCCTCGCCTTTGAACTTGTATGCTCCATGGCTGGTTCCAATGGCAATCGCCAAAGAATCAACACCGGTTCGTTTGACAAACTCCTCTACCTGATCAGGATCGGTAAATGCCGCATCTTTATCGGAGACATTGACAGCATCCTCAATACCGGCGAGTTTACCCAGTTCTCCTTCGACCACAACACCTTTGGAATGGGCATAATCCACAACTTGTTTGGTAACCTTAATATTCTCCTCAAAAGGATGCTTGGAACCATCAATCATCACGGAGGTAAAACCACCGTCGATGCAAGACTTACAAATTTCAAAATCCTCACCATGATCCAGATGGACACAGATCGGAAGTCCGGTGTCTTCAATCGCGGCCTCGATCAGTTTCATCAGGTAAACATGCTTGGCATACTTCCGTGCTCCGGCAGAAACTTGCAGAATCAAAGGTGCCGATTCTTCCTTGGCGGCTTCGGTGATTCCCTGAATAATCTCCATGTTGTTGACGTTGAAAGCCCCGATGGCGTAACCACCGGCATACGCCTTTTTGAACATTTCCTTGGACGTTACTAACGGCATCAGTTCCACTCCTTATTTAAGAAATTTGAATTCCACAAAACAAAATTATGTAATCTATGAAACGTATTCCGCTTTCCTAAACATAATAATTTTACCAGATCCAATTTCAAAATCAAGGATTTTTGCCAAATTCAAAATTTAGCAATACACCTCATTTTCAGGTTGCAGCTGTGGCAATAAACGAGTAACCCGGATTATCTTCATCCGGGAAAGATCCCAGTTTGCTTTCTGGACTGAGCAATGATCCTAAAAAATCACCGTTGATGACAGCTTTAACCTTCCCAACGATCTCCCCGTTTTGCACCAAAAGGCACTGGTCAGCGGTAAGCGAAAAACTACCGGTACTAAAGTCTTGCGTATGGAGACCCAAGACAGAATAGACGATTAATCCGGATTCGGTTCCGGCCACCAACTGGTCCCAAGAGGGAAGCGGTTGACGGGTTTTGAGAAAAAAGCCTCTGCCGCCCGAGGGTATGGGGGTTGGCTTCATGCCAGCTTTGTTAGCGTATTTTAGGTTCAAGAACGGAGTACCTAGTCGCCCGCAATCGATCAAAGTCATCTCGCCGCCCGGCACAGCCTCGGCGGTACATGGGTATGAGAAAGCTCGGTAAGGGAGGAGGGTATTCAAGGTCAAGCTCAAATCCTCCCGGAGTACCATCCGCTGCCCGGTGAAATCTTCCAATGTATATCTGCTCTGACGATTCATAACCAGACTGCCAAAGAGGTTTTCAATGAGGAAGTAGTTCAAAAACATCTCGAAAACCGCTGATGGTAAAAGGAGTCGAATAGGTCCGGTTAATTTTGCCGTTGTTTGGGTTCCGAGTTTCATACCGATCTGGCCGGTGTTGTCGATTATTCTCCGGATCTTGTCATCTTCAGGCCATCTTTTTTCTTGATAGGATTCACCATAGCAATCGTTCATCTCAAAATAAAATTCCACCGGGGTTTGAAGGTAATCCAGATGCAAACCAGCCGAGT
The DNA here is from genome assembly GCA_036384575.1 of Bacillota bacterium. Taxonomy (GTDB): domain Bacteria; phylum Bacillota; class UBA4882; order UBA8346; family UBA8346; genus DASVMB01. The sequence continues at coordinate 8,808 of DASVMB010000367.1, read as the reverse complement.
TGATGATGACCCGCCGATCTTGATAACAACGGACCTTGCCATCTACTTTATACGCCTGATATCTCCCGGTTAACTGGCGGTAACCTTCATCGAGCAGTTGAAAAGGTGTGGCAGAGATACCGCTTGCAATCTCACGGGCCGGTTGATCCACTAAGGGAACTTCGGGCAATTGAGCCGGAGTAAACAGCCCCACACCATCGGCATCGTAAAAGGCGGTAGACTGCCAAAGTTTGAAATAATCTTCAAACCCCGCAATCACTTGGGCATCAAGTTTGGCAGAGGTATACCGGTTTTTTTCCCATATCAGGAAGAGTTCACCACTGATGCTTTTCTTATAACTTGGAGCCGAATACGGTCCGCCGATCCGATTATTTTTGAGACCCACTTCAATGCCGGCCGTATCATGGAGATCAAACCGCCAAGCCTTAAGATCCGATCTCGGGGCAGAGGTGTGTAATAAATCCTCCAGTTTCAAGGCCAATTCCATTTCATTCACCGCCAATCATCACGTCAGAATTGGATTCAATCAGTAAAAATTCATGCGCTCCGCCACAACTGGGTACTGATTGGCCCATTTTGCCGCAGGTACCCATGGCGTCGATTCGGGGTTCGCCGATGGCGGCACTCACCGATTTTAGCACGGATAGTATCTTGCCACTAAAAATAGCCGGTTTGTATAGCACCGGTTCGGGACCCAAAGTGTATATTCCCGAGCAATGAAATACAAAATCGCCGAACGCCGGGTTGACTTGTCCCCCATGAAATCCCGATAAATATAAGACTGTCTCCCCGGGTTGAATCAACTTATTTTCCTGTAAGATTCGGTAAAGATCCGCCGGAGTTACCGTTTCAAACTCCTGTTTAAGCGGTAACGGGTCATCCATTGTAATTCGGATGTTCGTCATCCGGGCAATTGGAAGCTGAAAAACACTCTCCACTCTTTCCGCCCCCGTGGGAGGTACTCCGGCCCCGGCAGCGGAGAAAATATCCGCCAGGCCGTTTTGGAGTCGGCCATGATCCACAATAGTGACGGTGCGACGTTCAACTCCAACGGCGCTAATGGGTTGATAGGCGTAATCACCCTCAACCGGCCCATCAACGATGGAGAGCCGGGAATCGGCAACGATCATGCCGGTCTTGAAGCGACCTTGTTCTCCCAGGATCGAGCTCTCCAGGTTGTCGGTCTCTGCGGCGTGTCTGAACGCTTCGTGGGCCAGACCCTTAGCCAGAGCGTAATCAATCACCATCTTATAATGTCCGCCGGGTATCTTTCCGGCGGTTAGAAGATTGGTCGCCAAGGTTGCGGCCTTTTTTGCCCGTTTTTTGAGCCTGGTGAGTTTCTCCGGCTCAATGATGACTTCCAAATCGGTTCCGGGAAGATTAGCGTACGTGGTAGCAGTTTCGGAGCCTTCTTTGGCGGTGATACTGTGAAAAACGAAGGAACGGGGAGTATTGAAAGATACATCAGTACCATCGGAGCGTCCAATTCGCCATTCCTCATCGGTCAGGCGCAATAAGGTCCTGATTGCCAAACGGGAGTCGTAGGTTCCGACCTCCCGGTTCAAATCCATAAGTTTAGCCTCAATTTGATTCAGGCCTAAACTTGTATAAGGATAACGTAGCGGAATCTCCATCCGCTTACAAAGCGGTTCCAGCTTGAAGATCTCCCGGTTTGATTCTCCGGCAACGGATTGAGACTGCTCAGCCAGGAATAACGCCTTGGCGAAGAGGTCTTCAAGTATTGCCGCATTTACCTGGTCAGATGCGGCAAAACCCATGAATCCTTGTGAATTAATGATCTGCAACCCGATTCCTTCCAGATTTGCGGTACTGATCTCCTCGGTCCGTCCGTTATTGATATGAACGGAAAGATCCTTGCGGCTTTGAATTCGTACTAAATAATAAACATCGTGCCCGGTACTGAGTTCCCTACATTTCCGGATAATTTCATCGAATCCGTCGACCCTCATCACGAAACCTCTCTATCCCGGCTGGACCCGGCGGCCGCGTTATTTTATAATCTTCGTTCAGTGTTCGTTCTTTAGGAACAGTAAATCCCCGTATGAAAGGCTTGTACTACTTCATGCCCCCAAGGGTAAGATGCTGTCGGGACATCGTATCCCTTGAGCACTTGTACTCAAAGGATACGAATGTCCTTCAACAAATATGACCGTTCGTTATAACGACTGTTTAATTTTGTTGACAAAGCATTTGATCTCCGTGACGCTCTACTAGTATTCTCCGCGGCACGTCCGGTTATCAAACTCTCAATTCGGTTGATCCAATAAATGCTCCCCCCGGAGCCGCGATTCGGAAGCTATAACCTGAGGTGCGAAAAGATCGATCAGGGACTCGGCAAAGGATTGTAGATCAAGCTGGGGCTGCCAGGAGATAATGTCCAACGCCAGATAACTTTTGTCCGGAAAAATCTGCAGCAAGACCAGCATATCGTCTAATGTACCGCTGAACCTGTATAAATCGGGACCTACTTTCACCGTCTGCCAACTGAACGTACTATCGTTACGAACCGGCGTTATCCGGTCGATTGCCCTTTTGAAATGTTCGGGAGTATTCCATGGGGTATTTTGACATAAATAAAGGTCGGCGCTGAAGTGTCTGCCTAACCCGCTTTTCATACGGATACCTCCCTATTTGCGAGCGACTAAAACACGGTCCAATTTGCTAATATAATATGTGTCGCCGGGCAATCGGGTTTCAACTCCCGAAAAAAAGCTTTAATTAAGCTGATTTATTTATCAGCTTCTCCAATTCAGTTAGGTTTTTCCGGATCTCCTCAATCTGGCTGCCGGTTGTATCGTGGCCGGTCAGAGCATCATTCCGCTCAAAGGAGGTCATATTAATCTGACGGTGCAGCGCCAACACCAAGTGTTCCAAGTCGGTAATCTTGCGGTCCAGGGCGTAACCGGCAGCCGCGGATTGACTGAGGGCCTGCTCCAAAAGGGCGTTGGTTTCCAGATTGAACCGCTCCCCCAATCGTGGAATGATCGGCTCCCATTCGAATTTCTGTTTCACCAATCCGGCCAATTCCTGTTGGGCCGAGTTTTCACCATGAACAATGAAGAGATTGCGGGGTTTAGTGCTGAACCCGGAAAGCCACTCGAGCAATCCATGCTGATCGGCGTGGGCTGAAAATCCACCGATCGAATGCACATTGGCCTGGACATTAATGGCCTCACCCATAATTTTCACGACTTTGGCACCTTCTAAAAGTCTCCGTCCCAGAGTACCTTCGGCCTGATAACCTACGAACAGGATATGCGCTTCAGGTCGCCACAGGTTATGTTTAAGATGATGTAAAATCCTGCCTGCCTCGCACATACCACTTGCAGCAATGATAATTGCGCCTTTTGCGGTCTCGTTCAATCGCTTGGATTCCTCTGCCGTCCGTATAAAAGAGAGGTTGGGAAATTCAAACGGACTCTGATGCATGGCAAATAATCTCAATGTATCTTCGTCGTAGCAATCAGGGTTGTCACGGTAGATCTCGGTGACCGAAATTGCCATCGGACTATCGATATATACCGGGATACGGGGTAAAGCCCCCTGGTTAAATAGTTCCCGTAGATGATAAAGGAGATCTTGGGTGCGGCCGATGGCGAACGCCGGAATTACCAGGTTTCCACCGCTGTGAATGCTCTCCTTGATTAAATTTTTTAACAGTTCTACCTTTTGAGCCTGATCTTCATGGAAACGGTTACCATAAGTCGATTCGATGACGATATAATCGGCGCTCTGAATAATCGTAGGATCAGCGATGATCGGCTGACCTTTTTGGCCGAGATCCCCGGAGAATACCAATTTCGTTGTGGACCCGGACTCAGTGATGTACAGCTCAATCAGGGCAGACCCCAAAATATGACCGGCGTCCCGGAAACGGACCTTGATGCCCGGAGCAGGCTCAAATTCCTGGTTATAATTTTGCGGCCGAAATAGTTTTAAAGACTGAACCGCGTCATCCGCATCATAGAGCGGTTCCTGCATGGGTTCTCCGGTCCGTGAGTGTTTGCGGTTACGCCATTCGGCCTCCATCTCCTGAATATGTCCTGAATCCGGCAGTACGATTTGAGAGAGCGCAACCGTTGCCTTGGTTGCGTATACCGGTTTTTTATAGCCTAATTTCCATAATTTAGGTATTAGTCCGGCATGATCCACATGAGCATGCGTTAAAAGTATAAAATCAAGTGCTCCCGGATTGAATAAAAAGGCATGCTGGTTGAGATCACGAATTTCCTTGGTACCTTGAAACATTCCGCAATCCACTAAAAAACGGACTTGTTCGGTTTCAACCAAATAGCAGGAGCCGGTTACCGTTCCGGCGGCGCCGCAAAAAGTTAACCTCATTCTTTATTCCTCCTTGACTTGGGAATTATGGCATATATGGATCGAAAAGATTCAAATTTTCTTTTGACAAACTAGCTGCGTTTTGTTATAATTTATACTGTAACTTTTCGGGGTGTGGCTCAGCTTGGTAGAGCGTTCGGTTCGGGACCGAAAGGCCGGAGGTTCAAATCCTCTCACCCCGACCATCTAAATGAGTAAAAAGCCGTAAGGCTTTTTTTTATTGCCAAAAATCCTGAATTTATTAGAATTCCCCTTTTCGACTCACCCCTTTTTCCCCTCTCTCCCGCAAACTGGAAAGAGGGGAAAAGGCGGATTCAAAGTAGTTAAATGGATGCAAAGGACCAAGGTTATGAGTGATAAATGGGCGAAGACAACCTACTCCTCTTTCTCCCCGTTTCCGACGGTTCCCCTGATCAACTCCGGATGCGGTATTTCCTTTTGCGAAAATGTGAAGCACCGCAGGACATCGGATTTACCGCTCGCTGCCTCACCGGGAGTTACCGCGTGAACCTCGGCGATTACTGTACCTGCCTTGACAAAATCCCCGACTTTCGCAAAAACCTTCAATCCCGCCTCGGGACGGATTGCCTCTCCAAGCTTGGTGCGGCCGGCACCGAGTCGCATTGTGGCCAGCCCTAGTTCACGACAGGTTATCCCTGCCACCCAACCGTCGGCAGGAGCCTTGACGGATTCCATCACGGCAGCATGGGGTAATAGAGCGGGATCATCCAATACAGCCGGATTTCCTCCCTGGGCCTTAATCAATTCCGCTAATTTGGCCAATCCTTTACCGGAATGGAGCAACTCCCGAACCAGCCGTTCCCCCGCTTCTTTAGTGGCTGCCAAGCCGGCCATCTGAACCATTGTCCCCCCGAGAACGATACAAAGCTCAGTTAAATCAGACGGTCCCTCCCCTTTCAGAGTTTGAATAGCCTCGGCCACTTCAAGACTATTGCCGATAGCCCAACCCAACGGTTGATCCATATTGCTCAAAATCGCCCGAAAACGGCGGCCCGCCCGGTTACCGATCTCTACCATGGTTTGAGCAAGCCGTAAGGCCTGGTCGTAATCATGCATAAAAGCGCCATCGCCGAATTTGACATCTAAAACAACTGCATCGGCACCGGCTGCAAGTTTTTTCGATACGATACTGCTGGCGATGAGCGGAATACTCTCCACTGTGGCGGTAAGATCCCGCAATGCATATAGCTTCTTGTCTGCAGGCACCAGGTTACCCGTCTGCCCTATCAAGGCAATTCCGCAACGACGAACCTGTTCCATAAATTCTTCTTGCGTAAGGCTGGTTCTAAAACCGGGGATTGACTCCAGTTTATCGATGGTCCCGCCGGTATGGCCCAAACCCCGGCCCGACATTTTAGCTACCGGAATCCCGGCCGCCGCGACGAGTGGCAGTAATACCAGGGAAGTTTTATCCCCCACCCCTCCGGTACTGTGTTTGTCGACTTTAATCCCGGGCAGTGATGAAAGATCCACGGTTTCTCCAGAATTTGCCATGGCCAGAGTTAAAGCGGTGCATTCCTCAAAGGTCATGCCCCGAAAATAAACCGCCATGCACCAGGCACTCATCTGATAATCGGGAATCTCTCCTTTTACAAATCCGTCGACCAAAAAGCCGAGTTCGACCGAGGATAATTCCCCGCCTTCACGCTTTTTCCAAATCAGGTCATAGACCCGCATTTTGAACACCTCATTTTAAACTTTAGCGACTACTTATTTTACGCTTTAGGAAGCGGATTCAAATCAAAAACCGATACCGGCACCCCAAGATAAAAACCTTGACCGAAGGAGACTCCGATTTCCTTCAGTATTTCGAGCGACTCGGCATCCTCGACGCATTCGGCCACGGTCTCGATGCCTAAAGCTCCGGCCAATTGATGCATGGCTTGAACCAAAGGTTTTTGAATCGGTTCCCTGCCCAAATTTTTAATGAATAACCCATCCAACTTCAGTTGGTCTATGGGGAGGTGACGTAAATAAAGAAATGAGTTGAAACCGGCGCCGAAATCATCCAACGCGAATCGGCAACCCAAAATTTTCAGACTCTCGATCCAACGTTGCGCCCTGTGAAGATCCTGTACCAAAGCGGTCTCCGTGATCTCGAACCCCAGGCGCTTCGGTTCAATCCCCCCATCCACCAGAGCGTTTTCAATGGTTGCTAAAAAAGACTGATCCGCCAGGCCGAAACTGGAGAGATTCATGAAGATACGGATCTCCGGATTTTCCTGTAAGGCTCGAATGACATGTTTGACAACCCACCGGTCCAGTTGCGGCATTAGGCCGAATTGCTCGGCTGCAGGGATAAAAACCTGAGGTGCGATGAGATCCCCATTCGGGTTACGTAACCGGACGAGCGCTTCATAATGATCGATCCGGGAATCGGTTAGGTGTACCACAGGTTGATAAAATAGCTGCAAACGGTCTTCTTCTAGAGCATCTTTAATTTGGCTGGCCCAATTACTCGTCTCGGAGAGCCTTATCATGGTATCGTCGGGTTGGTAAACCTGGACCCGATTGCGTCCCTGCCTCTTGGCAGAATACATAGCGGTATCGGCCTGGGATAGGATCACTCCCGGATCCGTATTCATACCGTCGATCATGACAATTCCGATGCTCAACCCTAGATGAAAGCTGTTTTTTTCAAAAACAAAGCGGTACTCAGCCACTGCTTGGCAGATTCTTTCCGCCACACATTGTGCCTCCCCAGGATCGGTGCAATCTGTCAGGAGGAGTGCGAATTCATCCCCTCCAAAGCGGGACAAGAGGTCCTTGCCCAGAGTCATGTCTTTTATCATAGCGGTTAGTTTTATCAGCACTTGATCCCCGGCCGCATGTCCCATGGTATCGTTGACAAATTTAAAATTATCCAGATCCATTAACAGAAATGCCGGCCATTTAGCCGGTTGATGTTGGCTGATGACCTTCTTCATCTCGTATTCCAATAAGCGACGGTTGGGAAGACCGGTTAACGGGTCATGGGTTGCCAGATAGCTTAATTGCTGTTCCTGCTTGCGGCGCTTAAAATCACTCTTCTCCAAGCGGTTGGCCATGGTATCAAAGGATTCCATCAATAAATCCAGTTCATCCCGGCCTCTGAGCGGTTTACTCCCGGTTGGGCCGGGGTTCGTTAAACGTACCGTAAGACAGCCTTTTGAAAGATCTGTAAAACCTTCGAGTAACCGGGTGATTCGCATCCCCAATAAGGAATTGGTCAAGAAGAACAACGTAACCATGAAAAGGCTGATGGCGATAGCACCAAAGATTAAGGAGGTCATTAAAGCGCGACGGATCTGTTGGTACATAAGGCGTTTCGACAGGGATATCTTTACGAAGATCGGCAGGCGATCGGAGTGATAGACAGGCAGATAGGTGTCGAGGGAGCGCCGGGTTTCCCGAAAAATCATCTTCTCACCGGAACTACGCGGAGTTGAAGCGACGGTGGTTCCGACCAATTTGATTTGGTCATGTGCCAGGATCCGGCCCTGTTCATCCACGACCGCCACTTCACGAAGATCCGGCGAGGTTTTCTTAATCTGACTACATGAGTAACTCAAGCCGTATAAAGATTCTGAATTCCCGCCAAGCTCCAGGACTTGATTGACCTTTTGCCATAGCGGATATGCCAACTCCGTACCACGGAGAAAAAGCTGATTTGTCATATTATACCGCGTCATCTGCTGGTAAAGCAGGGCATGAGCGACGATGAGTATCAGCACTAGGATACCCAGGATGCGGAAAAGTTTAAGCGAAATTCGCGGCGTTCTCATTGCAAATACCCCTTGAAATAGTCGACGAATTGGGGGCTAAAGTGATTCAATTGGTTACGGGAGAATTCCCGGCCCAGTTCCCGGAAGCGCTTAACATCCGGAGTCAGGATTCTCATCCCGCCATCCTGCAAAATTTTAAGATAACGGGTCGTCTGTTCCTGAATCAATTGGCGTTGTTTGAAACGTTCATTACGAAAAAGCGCCAGTACCCATTCATAATCGGAGCCGGATAATTTTCGTCTCAGCGAAGGGCCGGTCAATACAATAAATGGACTATAACAATGTTGGGTCAGGATCAGATAACGTTGATACTTCTGTAAGTGATTCCAGTAAATTATCGGAACCGAATTCTCTTCAGCCTCGATAATTCCCTGCTCAAAAGCTGGTATAACTTCTTCCCAGGGTAAAGGGGTGGGTTTGGCATGTAAGAAATTAAAAAACTCAAGATAAACAGGATTCTCCATGACCCGAATCTGGAGGCCCGCCAGATCTTCGGGTTTTTCAACCGGCCGGTTTTGTGTAGTAAGAGAACGTAAACCATTATCCCAGTAGCAAACCCCGATAAGCCCCGGATTTTGAAACTGTTTTAGTATTGCTTGACCGGGTTCACCATCCCAGGCCTGGTAAGCCTGGTCGGAAGAGGCAAAAAGATATGGCAGAT
>DASVMB010000366.1:0-3284 GCA_036384575.1 Bacillota bacterium | reverse complement strand
TTATGGTTTTATTCTTTATCTGTATTCGAAGCAATGAAAGGAATGACTGGAACACAAAAGGCTGTCTCATAGGTTTGAAACCTTTTGAGACAGCCTTTAAACTGCTTAAAAATTTTTTTACTTCCCGGACTTGGCGACTCCGATCAGATCCTTAAAGGCCTGATCGTCATGGACCGCCAAATCGGCCAAGACCTTGCGGTTGACTTCGACTCCGGCTTTTTTAAGACCGTTAATGAAAGTGCTGTAGGACATCCCGTTCATCCGCGCGGCGGCATTGATCCGGGTAATCCAGAGCTTCCGGAAATCGCGTTTTTTGGCGCGGCGGTCTCGTAAAGCATAAGCCAACGATTTTAAAACTTGGGCGTTGGCCGGTCTAAAGATCCGGCTCTTGGAACCGCGATAACCTTTAGCAAATTTTAAAACTTTTTTATGACGATGGCGGGTGGTAAATCCGCCTTTGGCTCTAGGCATCGTTATTTCCTCCTGTCAAAATTATAAACCCAACATCCGTTTAACTCTCCGGGTATCGCCGGCGCTGATGACTTGCGATTTACGCAGGTTACGTTTGCGTTTCGGGGGTTTAGATTCCAGCAGATGGCTGCGGAAGGCAAAACTCTTCTTGATCTTACCGCTGCCGGTTACCTTGAAACGTTTGGCGGCACCGCGGTGAGTTTTCATTTTAGGCATGAATTAATTACTCCTCTCTGACAAAAATGTAAACAAAGCGAAGACAGATCGGGATGGTTTTTCCCGTGCGTGCACGGGAAATTAAACCAATTCATTCCGCTGCTGTGGTTCTCTCATTCTTTCCGGCAATAATCATAATCATGCTCTTGCCTTCGATCTTGGGTTCGCGTTCGATCACTGCGGAGTCCCGCACAGTATCATAGAGTTGCATCAGGAGTGTTTTGCCCAATTCAGCATGGACAATCTCCCGGCCTCGGAAACGGATGATCGCTTTGACCTTGTCCCCGTCCTTGAGAAACTTCTGGGCAGCCTTCACTTTGACCTGGAAATCGTGAGCTTCGATTTTAGGAGTCATGCGGACCTCTTTAACTTCAATGACGCGCTGTTTTTTACGGGCTTCACGTTCCCGCTTGCTCTGTTCGTAACGGTATTTCCCGTAATCCATGATCCGACAAACCGGAGGCTTCGCGGCAGGAGCCACTTCCACCAGATCGAGCTCCTTCTCCTGCGCCAGTTTAATGGCATCCTTGACCGACAGAATCCCTAACTGTTCTCCGTCAGAGCTGACAACCCGAATCTCTTTAGCCCGGATCTCCTCGTTGATTCGCAACTCGTTACTAATAAGCACCCACCTCCAAATAGTCTAAATAAATTAAAAAGCAGGTGTGAAGCACCCGCTTAATCGATCCAAAACAGAAATTCACACTTCTGCCGGTATAAACCCAACGGCCTAAGGCCTTAGGTGAGAAGCGGATGGCTTCTGCTTGACTAATTTATTATCCACAGTATACCATTACTTCGTGGATTCGTCAATCATAAAATGCCGTTCCAAGGCCCGAGCCAATTGATCCGGACAAGAAGTCCCCTTCCCGTCGCAATCAATCCCTTTCAAACGCCGAATCACCTCTTGGATTGGCATTCCTTCGATAAGCCGGCCGATTCCGGTCAGATTCCCCTCGCAGCCGCCTTCAAACGTCACCTTTACGAGGCACCGGGTTTCCGGATCAAACAATACCCGAATTCGATTGGAACAGACGGATTTGGGTGCGTAAGTAAAACTTTCCATTAAATCACCTTTATATTTGATATTCATCAGGAGCTTGTCCCTTAATTATACCTCATCCTGATTCAAAATGATCGGATAAATCCGGGGAAAACATAATCGATCATCCGGGCTGACTTGTCAACATTTAAAATTTTGCAGATAGCCGGGGCAATTCCCAACTGAGGAATGAGTCCTTGCGAATCAGTAGGCTCAAAGCAGCTGCCTAGAGTCCAAAGGGGTACTATGCGCTCCGATGACTCCAGTCCACCGTGATTGCCGTTAGCGTTCATACCGTGATCCGCAGTAACGATGATCTGATAATCTAAATCCAGCCAAGCCGGGATTAGATCTGCCAACAAATTATCGATATCCTGCGTCTTGGATAAGTATTCCCGGGATTCACCGCCGTTTTGATGGCCGGCTAGATCCACACCCATGGGATGAATCAAGAGCAGATCCGGATCGTATCTTCTTCGCAAAATCTCACCGTCGGTAAACAAATGGCTGTCCGGGTAGAAATCATCGTAGTAAAACTTTCCGTATTGAATATTGGCCCGAATATCCGTTTGTTCGCGATCATTATAGGGTTCAAAAGGCGCCCTGTTATAAAGCTCGCTGATCCAAGAGTAAGCTGCGGCCGCGGTTTTGAGTCCTTGTGATTTGGCAAGTTCGAAGATGCTTACCTCATGGGAACGTCGGATAATGAAGTTATGAGTGACACCGTTTTGGCATGCCTTGGTCCCGGTCAAAATAACCTCATAAAGCGGCCGGGAAAGCGTGGGTAGTTCAGTTTGGACCTGATAGAGTGCGGCGATTCGATTTTCAACCAGATGTTGCATGTAACTCATCCGGGAATGAGCAGCCTGGAAACTTAAGGCATCGATTAAGACCAATATCAATTTGCGCTTCGTGATCTCACAACCTTTTTTATTTCTCAAACCAGTAAAAACAGGGGATCTTTTTTTAAAAGATCAATCGTAAAATCAAACATTGCGGCGGATTTGATCAATCTGACTTCGGCGGAGCCGATCTTCCCCATCGTCATCATTCCGAGGTTTTTATACAATTCATCAAGCTTGTTAAAATTGGTCGGTGGCTTACCCCAATCGTGCAGCCTGTTTACAACGAGTATCCGCTCTTCCTCGTAACCTGTAATGTAGATCCGTGAAACATCCCGCTGCAGATGATAGGGGACCTCCGCAATTTCTTCACAGGAATGGACGGAAGTATTGCTTTCCTGGTCGACTCCGATTAACAGGATATAACCGCCAGTTACGGCATTTTTGAAGAAGGGGCTCTTGGCATCACAGGGTGAGGCTGAATCCTCATGTCCCGAAGTCATCGCCAGCTTTCTTGAACCCAAGGCTGCCACCGAGTGGGTGGGGTGTAATGAGCGGGTGACACCATCCATGTTCCGGACTGTTTCCGGAATAATCCCCGTCCAACAAGGAGTTTTACGAACATCAAATACCGGCGGGCAATTGGGAGAATCCTCTCTTTTCCCGGTCAAGGTCGGTACAACCAGGGTTCCGGCTTGACCGATTACCGTAAG
>DASVMB010000365.1:0-7365 GCA_036384575.1 Bacillota bacterium | reverse complement strand
GATACGTAAGGGCAAACACCTGATGAATCCCGAGGTTCCGCGCCTCATCCAATAGCTCCCCGATCAACGCGGTTCCGATTCCTTGCCGTTGGTACTCGGAGCGGATCGCCAGGGCACGAATCTCGGCCAGGTCCTCCCAGATGATATGGAGGGCACCGAAACCGGCCAATTCCGTTCCACTCTCAATGACAATAAATTCCCGAAGGCTTTCATAGATGGTATTCAAGGAACGGGGGAGCATTAAACCCCGCCCGGCAAAATCGTTGATTAAAGCATGAAGGTTCTCCGCATCCCGCATCCGGGCTTTCCGATAAGTAAACATGTTATTGCCAGCCTTCTTGAATAATTATTAAATATCTCCTTATAAATATAACATACTTTTTCAATTTATGCCAACACCTTTCTCTTGGGGGCTGTCTCAAAAGCAAACAATGGATAATCGTCCTTATCCTCACCAGGCCCTTTAGGAGCCTTTCTACGCCCGGAAAAATCATCTCAAGCCCCATGAATGGGGCTGGGTAATACATCCAGTTCTTCCCAGCCCGTTTTAACGGGCTTTAGAATGGTTTTTAACTTAGCCCGGGGTGCGCGTCCCATGGGACGCGCACCCCGGGTGGACGGAATGATAAATCGGACTTTTGAGACAGCCCCTAACCCTGAGCTCTGCAGCTAATGGAAGAGTAGCCTTTGAGCTTTGTTATCAATTTATAAAATTATTATTGGGATAATTAAATTGTTATGCATTCAGCGGGTATGTGTAGTCAAGGATTGGTCACCGAGGGTTGAAGCGTAAAGATAACAGCGATTACCTTACCCTTTAGGGAGAGTAAGAAGCAGGTATCAGTAATCGGCAATCGTTGTATCGGTGATCTCCACCGGATAATTATCTTCAATCATCTCTATTAACTCCTGTTGAACACCGTCCAAATAACTCTGAGTGCAACCGACTATTGCAATTCCCAGTTCCGAGCGTTGCCAGAGATCTTGATATCCGGACTCGGCCAGTGAAATATTAAATTTCGCCCGGAGTTTGGTCATCAAACTCTGTAGAACCTGGCGTTTATCTTTGATGGTTTGGGCACCAGGTATTAGTAAGGTCAAACGAATAACACGGATAAACATGTACATTCTCCAAGAATTTGTTCCGCGAAGCGAATTGCTACATTTGTCTATACTCGACAGCGCAAAGATAAAAGGTATTTCATCATTATTATAGTGAAAAATGATATAGTTGTAAAATAGGAACATGGAGTTAGCAAAGTTTCCCGATAAAACAGTTCGTTAATGTCCCCACTCACATTAGTCCCTTGGACAAAGCTTTTGTCCGATATCGGTACTATAAACCCACGTTAAAAGACACGGTTATAAGAAATAAAAAACCCTCGGCATAAAACCGAGGGATACTTGATATTCAATGGTGCCACGAGCCGGAATCGAACCAGCGACACGGGGATTTTCAGTCCCCTGCTCTACCGACTGAGCTATCGTGGCATTGCTTTAGAAAATAAAATGGCGGAGCCAACGGGACTCGAACCCGTGATCTCCAGCGTGACAGGCTGGCATGTTAAACCAACTACACCATGGCTCCATATGTTCCGCTTAAATCAATGGTGGTCGCGACTGGGCTCGAACCAGTGACCTCAGCGATGTGAACGCTGCGCTCTAACCGACTGAGCTACGCGACCTTCAAACGCAAAAAAATTATAACATTCCCCTATAACTTAGTCAAGGGGAAATAAACTCCACGGAAAAACTTGGGGCGGCCGGGAACGAAAAATCAGCGGTTCACCCCGGGTTGGATGCTTGAAACCAAGCTCAACGGACCATAAAGCCAGCTGCTGGCCGATCCGGTTTAAGCCGGCTCCATATTTTTGATCTCCGTATAAGGGATGACCGCCGGCGGCAAATTGAACCCGGATCTGGTGAGAACGGCCGGTTTCGAGATGAACTTCAGCCAACGCCAGCCCCTCCCGTTCCGCCAATATCTCATAATCCAGTACAGCCAATTTGGACTGGGGAGCCTCTGTAGTCAAGGCTGTTACCATGTTGGCCATATGATCCTTGACCAGATAATGTTGAAGGCGGCCGCGACGAGGTTCCGGTACCCCATGGAGTACAGCCAGATATTTTTTTTGGAGTTCGCGGTGCCGAACCTGTTCCGCTAATCTGGCCGCAGCCTTTGAGGTTTTGGCGAAGACCATGACCCCACCGACCGGACGGTCCAGCCTGTGCACCAGCCCAAGAAAGACATTGCCTGGTTTGCCGTAGCGGAGTTTCAAATCGGATTTTAATAAACTAAGAAGGTCCGGATCGCCCGACTCATCGGCTTGAGTAGGCAGATTGACCGGTTTCTCCACCACCAACAGATGGTTATCCTCATAAAGAATCGATATCTTTCGATTCGGTAAAACGGTTGTAACCGGACAGGTTCCGGGCGATTCGGTCATTTTCAACTCTCCCAACGGCCCGAAGCGCCGCAAGGTAAAAATATCCCCGAGGCGGAAACCGGCAAACCGATCTCGTCAGCGGAGAGACGCCCTCCAAAACGTTTACCGACGGTAAGAGCCAAAACATTACCGAGTACCGACGGCGCCAGGCCGGTAGTGTAGGAGTTAATTAAAAAGAATAACGGTTGCGGGGAGAGAATGGCTGTGCAAGCCGCAACCAGATCATAAAGCCGTTCCTCGATCTTCCAGACCTCTCCGCCCGGCCCGCGGCCGAAGGAAGGCGGATCCATAATCACTGCCTCGTATTGCCTGCCCCGACGTTGCTCTCTGGCGACAAACTTTATTACATCATCCACCAAAAAACGGGCCGGTCGGTCACCGAGCCCCGAGAGGACCAGGTTCTCTTTGGCCCAGGTCACCATGCCTTTGGCCGCATCAACATGACAAACCTCGGCCCCGGCAGCGGCGGCAGCGACAGTAGCTGCCCCGGTATAAGCGAATAGATTAAGAATCCGCACCGGCGATCCGGAACGGGAACGGATCTTTTGCGACAGCCAGTCCCAATTAACGGCCTGTTCGGGAAAGATGCCGGTATGTTTAAAACCAGTCGGGTGGATGTAGAAACTAAGTGATTTGTAACGTACCACCCACCGTTCCGGCAATTGACCGCGAATCTCCCAATTACCCCCACCGCTGCTGCTGCGATGGTAATGTCCGTCCGCCCGGTCCCAGGGTGCGCCGGAATTGATGAACGGCCAGATTACTTGGGGATCCGGCCTGCGTAAGATATACTTTCCCCAACGTTCAAGGCGTTCCCCCGAACCGGTATCCAGTAATTCATAATCCTCCCAATTATCGGCCAGCCACATCGGGTCATCAACTCCATGTTCAGGGGTTTCGATGGAACTTAAGTTCAACTCAAAGATTCCCCGGTCTCTCCGCCACGCGCCGCATGTAACTACTTGTCAAACCACCTGATTTTTTCCGGTCTTCTTTGCGGCGGTAATGGCATTTTCGGCCTTCTCAAGCAACTCCGGTGCGGTCACCGCATCCTCGGGACAAACGGCTACGCCGATGGACACAGTGATCGGAATCGGCCAATTCCGGGTGGCTGCCTCCACCGCCAACCGAATCCTCTCGGCTACCTGTAAGGCAAGTTTCCTATCGGCGCCGGGAATCAAGGCCATGAACTCATCCCCCGATAACCAACGGGTCAGTCGATCCCCCTGGCGCAGGGATCCGGCAAGTATCAGGCCGAGTTCATGGATCATCCGGTTACCCTGCTCATAACCCAAGTCGTTATATTGTCTCAAATTATCGCCGTCTATAAACAATATGGCAAAAGGAAAATTACTCTGCCTATACTCGGTGAACATCTCTTCGAGATAGAGTTCGGCGGCGCGATGATTGGGCAAACCGGAGATTTCGTCGCTTAATGCCAAACTGTAAGTCTCCCGCAGCAGCCCTAGCGTCTCATAAATCCGTTCCGCCATATTGTCGATCAAACCCTCAACCCATTTGGGGAGTTTTGCCGGGATCTCAGCGGTGTAGCGGCAATCGGCCAAAGCCAAGTAGGCCGCCTTCACCAGTGTGGCAGCGGTTAACCCTTTCTCTTCGTAGGTTACCACCGCCGTATGGAGATTAACCCCCAGGATGCCATCGGCGATAGCTTTCTTCCGAAAGCTGGCACCCAGATTATAGGCGATCAACTGGGCTTCCTCTTGGGTGTATCCCGGTAAGACCAAGACGAACTCATCGCCGCCGATCCGGAAGGCAGCCGGACGCGAACCCACCGATCGCAGAGTTTCGTCCCGTAACAGACGGGCTAACGCCCGAACGCAACCATCTCCGGCCCTACGGCCGTAATTCTGATTGACCTGTTCCAAGTATGCAATATCCGCCGCTACAATGGTGCCGGAGATTGTAAATGCTCCGGTGGTGGCGGACTCGACCAAGCCAAATAAATTCGGCAGGCCGGTAAAGGAATCATTGCTTAGTTCAGTTAACATCAAACACCCCAGCCAAAAATCTAAAATTGCCCATTCGTATTTATTATATCATATTTAAAATATTGCAGTCCTGCATGGACTTCATTCCGAATCGCCTGTTCATTAATATAAAAACTTGGCGTTCCCGCCCGATGATATCTTAACCCAATAATTTTTCTGCCGCTTGCCGGGACATTGTTTCCATGATAATCTATACACAAACCGTCATAAACGGCATGTCTTGTAAGAAATCAGAGTTAACGAAGATTGTACATGAATACAAATTGATTGAAGGAATCCATGATGAATTCAAAGCTAAAAAAGTTCCTATCCTATTACCGGCCTTATCTGGGGTTATTCACTGCCGATCTGGGCTGTGCCTTTACTGCCTCAGGAATTAGTTTGGCCTTCCCATTAATTATCCGGTATATCACCAATGATATTTTCCGGGCCGGAGCAACCGTGAATATGGGATCTGTCTTAAAACCGGCTTGCGCCATGGTAGTGATGGTCATTATCGAGTATTTCTGTAATTATTTCATCACTACCTTCGGGCACTTTATGGGGGCGCAGATGGAATACGATCTCCGGAACGAGATCTTCGACCACCTGCAGAAACTCTCGTTCAATTATTACGACAACCAAAAGACCGGCCAAATCATGTCCCGGATTACCAACGATTTATTTGAGATCACCGAATTATACCACCATGGTCCGGAAGATCTGCTAATCTCCCTGACAAAGCTGGCAGGGGCCTTCATTATTCTCTACGGGATTAACCTCCGATTGACACTGGTCATTTTCGCCTTTATCCCTCCGATGATCGGTTTCGCCTACTATTACAACCGTGAGATGCGCAAGACTTTTCGGAAGAACCGGGAAAAGATTGCGGCGATCAACGCCGGAATCGAGGAGAGCATCTCCGGGGTTCGGGTGGTGAAATCATTCACCAACGAAGATTTGGAGATGGAAAAATTCCGGGAAAGTAACCATAGTTATGTGGAGGCAAAAAAGAACAGCTACCGCTATATGGGCAAATACAATAGCGGCGTCAATGCATTCAGTTCCTTAATCTACGTGGTGCTGGTCGTATCGGCGGCGCTCTTCATCTCCGGAGGGCAAATCAAACCCATCGATCTGCTGACATTTTTACTTTATATCAATGTATTTCTGGAGCCCATCAAAAAACTGATCAACTTCGGCGAGCAGTTTCAAAACGGGATCTCCGGTTTTGACCGCTTTTATGAGATCTTGTCCATCGCCCCCGATATCGCCGATACCAAGGGTGCTGTCTCCCTGACCAAGGTAAAAGGGGATATCGAATTTAAGAATGTCTCCTTCCATTATCGCGAGAGTTCCGCCGAAGTTTTATCCAGGATTAATCTGAATGTACAAGCCGGGGAGTATGTTGCACTGGTGGGACCTTCCGGAGTGGGAAAAACCACCCTGTGTAGCCTGATTCCACGGTTCTACGAGGTTTCCGCGGGCAGTATCCTGCTTGACGGAAGGGACATCCGGGAGATCAAACTCAAGTCCCTGCGCAGAAAGATCGGCATTGTTCAACAGGACGTCTATCTTTTTGCCGGATCGGTCATGGAGAATATTCGCTACGGCAACCCGGAGGCCGGCATCGAGGAAGTCGTTGCCGCGGCCAAGAACGCCAATGCCCATGATTTTATTATGGAGTTGCCCAACGGCTACGAGACCGATATCGGCCAGCGGGGCGTCAAGCTCTCCGGGGGACAGAAACAACGTCTCAGTATCGCCCGGGTATTTTTAAAAAATCCTCCGGTCCTGATCTTTGATGAAGCCACCTCGGCCCTGGATAACGAGAGCGAGAAAGTGGTTCAGGACTCCCTGGAAACCCTGGCCCGGGGCAGGACTACATTCGTCATTGCCCACCGGCTCTCGACCATCCGCAACGCGCGGAGAATCCTGGTTCTCACCGCGGAGGGCATCGCCGAGGAGGGTAATCATGAAAGTCTGATGGCCAGGAATGGGATATACGCCCAATTATATAAAATGCAGTTTAAGTGAGCGACTCCGAAAGGCAGAGGGGTGAGTCGCTTTCGCGCCTACGACTCACTCTCGCTCTCTCTGGCGGCAAGCGCCAGAGAGAGTAACCTTGATCCTTCGCAGCCTTTTTTATCACCACCCTGAATCAGTTTTCTCCCCTCTTTCCCGCTTGCGGGAGAGAGGGGCCGGGGGTGAGTCGCGGGAGAGTTCGCGTCCATCCTCGGATGTGAGGGCAAGGGATGAGTCGCCTTCGCTTTCATCTTGTTTACCGTATAGGAGGCTTCACCATGCCCCGAAAATCCTATGTCACCAGCATGCCGGATCAGGTCGGCGCATTTCTGTTGGCATCGAAGATCATCGCTGCACATGACGGCAATATCGTCCGGGTGAGCTATAATAAAGCGGTTGACCTGCACACGCTGTTTATTGATGTGGTGGCCAGTGCTGAAAGCCTTGCCGCCATTACCAGGGAGTTGGAAAATGTCGGCTATCTTCAGGATAAAATTTTGGAAACCAAAGTAATTGTCGTTTCGATCAAAATCCCCGACAGGCCGGGGGCTGTCTTGCCTGTGTTGCAAATCCTGGAACGGTATGACATTAATATTTCTTATATCAATTCATGCGAAAATAAAACCTTCCATCAGAATTTTAAAATGGGGCTGTTGATAGAGAATCCTGAGATCATTAAAATGTTGCTCCACGAGATCAGCGAACTTTACCAGATTGATATTCTCGAGTATGATGATTCTGAAACAAGCCTGGATAATACGATCTTTTATATTCGCCTCGCCAACGAAATGCAAAAACTTCTGGGATTGAGCACCGAAAAGACCATGGAGTTCATCTCCGAGTCCAACCGGATTTTGCAGCTGTTACAGGATAAAGGAGAGAACCCGAATAAAGTCTTTGACTAT
>DASVMB010000364.1:0-2008 GCA_036384575.1 Bacillota bacterium | reverse complement strand
TATTAGTCATCCGTAAGGGTGAATAACGGTAACCATTTATCTACGATACCGGTTGCCCGGTATCTCTAGCGGCCAACCCGGAAGAAAAGCGGGTCACTTTATCTCTTCCCTATTTGGCCTTGCTCCGGATGGGGTTTGCCGAGCCAGCCAATTCCTTGACTGCTGGTGCGCTCTTACCGCACCTTTTCAGCTCTGGTACCTTCAGCACATGGCCAAAGCGTAGAGTTTAGAATAAACTCTAACAGCTTCGGCGTTATCCGAAGATGCCGATTCCTTTTCTGTGGCACTTTCCGTGGGGTCGCCCCCCCTGGACGTTATCCAGCATCCTACCCTATGGAGCTCGGACTTTCCTCGGACCTTGCGGCCCGCGGTTACCCGAAGCAGTTATTTAGTTTCATCAGTTTAACATATCAAAACCAGGATGTCAAATTCTCGTCTTTGAGCATGTTTTCCTGCCAATGTCCTTCTCGTGGGTGAAAATGCCTAAAATTCCCAAGCGACTGAATCGGTTAATCAAATCGGCTATCGAGGGTTCGTTGAATTTCTTAAGCAAATTCCGCACATGGTTTCGGATAATCGATGCTTCAACCCATTGCAGTCGTCCAATTTCGTTTTCATCTTTCCCATTTGCCAATAACCGCAGTATTCCCAAGTCCTTTGAGGACAAGTTGAAAATAATTTGTAAAGTGACAACAGAGACGTCAAGTTCCGACCGGAGAGCCCGGAGTTCATCCCGAATCATCCGTGCCACCAGGGGACGGATCGGTCGCTGATCGTGTGCCGCCATTCTTACAGCCTCAACAATTTCGGCTGTCGGCGAGTCTTTGAGTATATAATCCGCCGCCCCTGCCTCAAAGGCTGCGAACAACATGTCTTCATCACGATAGTGAGTCAATACCACACACCGGATGCGTGAGCCCGGAGCCGCCAGAGTATGAATAGCTTCTATCCCGGCCCGTGGTGTTTCCATCTCCAAATCCAGTAATAGTACATCCGGTCGAACAATCAAAGAACGATCAACGGCCTTGGATCCGGTTCCCACGGCATCGATCACTTTCATATCCGGTTCGCGGCTCAATATCATGCGAAGATACTCTCGGATCGGCACCATATCATCGGCTATAATCAATCGGATTGATTGCGACCGAAGTTCGTCCGTCCCCCGTTGCACGAATACTCCTCCCTGCCCGATACGGTTATCCTTTAATTCCGCCACTCAAACCTTCAATAAATTGCCGCTGGAAGAGGAGGAAAAAGATTAGCGGGATCAATGCCGCGATGAATCCAGTGGCCATAAGGATATCATAACGCTTATTGACAACAAAACTATCGATCAACTGAATCCGCAGCGGAAGCGTATATAATGTATCGGTTTTCATTAGAATGATGGGAACTAAAAAATCATTCCAAATCGTACGGAATTGAAGGATAGCCAGCGCGGCCATGGCCGGCTTGGATAACGGCACAATAATATGCCACCAGATCTTCAACTTATTGGCGCCGTCAATCTGCGCGCTTTTCATCAAGGACTTCGGTATACAAATGATATACTGACGCATCAACCAGAAGCAATAGGCCGTGGCGGCGTAAAGTAAAACCAACCCCGCCAAATTATCTGTGAGACCAATCACCCGGAAGATATGATAAAGCGGGGCCAACATCGTCTGGTTCGGCAACATCATTGTCGCAATGATTAAAACAAATAAAACGTTTTTACCCGGAAATCGCATGCAGGCAAAAGCATAGGCAGCCAAAGAGACTAAAAGTAAAGTAACGACGATGCCCATAATTGCAACAATAGTCGAATTGAAAACTGCAAGGGGCACTTGCTGTTCAATAGCCCCGATATATGCAGTTAAGCTATAAGTATTAAAGGTTTCCCAGATGGGTTTTTGAAAAAAGGGGGGCGGCACCGAAAAGATCTCCACCATGGGGCGGAACGACACATCGAACAACCATAATAACGGGGCTAAGTATAACAAACCCGCTCCGCATAGGATAATATAAC
>DASVMB010000363.1:0-10793 GCA_036384575.1 Bacillota bacterium | reverse complement strand
AATCCCCAAAACGGAATCAATGATGAGTTTGATAATGGATTCGTTGACCCTCCATAACAAGCTGACCGTATAAACCAATCCATAGGAGGTCATCATCAGCGAGATGCATAAAATGTAATAGCGTACTGCCGAGTTGGCCGGTTTGCCGGTATCGGCAAACATGATCTTGCGATTCATTAAATAATTGAATAGGGAGGATATCACACGGGCAATAACCGTACTGGCAAAAATCCTCACCGGTGCGGACAAGGCGGTAAGAAACACACTATTCAACAAGAAAAAGCTAAGAATATCAAGAAATCCCGAAATAACGGCGGATCCCGAATACAGTATCAGCCCTGAGACCAGACGCGTGAAGATCAGCGCAGAATCCTTGATAGTGCTGTAATAAGAGCCGGAATTGTTATTGAAATACAGCGTTTTAATGGGTATTGTTGTGAAGCCGAGATGCCTTTGCCTGGCTTTGATCAGCATGTTAATTTCATAATCATACCGTTCTCCATTGGTTTTGACCAACCATTCAAGCTCACTGGCAGGGATACCCCGTAGCCCGGTTTGAGTGTCATTTAGATAATAGCCATAGAGCAATTGAAAAATCCGACTGGTCATCAGATTACCCATATAACTTCGCTTTGGCACATTCTTATCCCGAAAATTCCTTACACCCAAGATCAAGGACCCTTGCTCCAACGACAAACGCTCACAGACTTTGACAATATCTTCTATCGCGTGCTGCCCGTCGGCATCGGCGGTGACTACGCCATCTAAATAGGCGAAGTGTTCGATGAAATATGCGAAGGCTGTTTTCAAAGCTCTGCCCTTGCCACGGTTCACATGATGAGTAAGCACAGTGCAGCGCTCAAGCTCTTCCAGCTGGTGGAAGATGTCGTGAAATGAGCGATTGCTGCCGTCGTTGACCACAATAACTTGCTGTATCCCCCGCCCCAGCATCTCACGGACGAAGCCGACCAGATTCGTCATGGGATTTAAGGCTGGGATTACGACAGCGGCGCGAATATTGGATGGGGGGATTTTGTTGCCTGGTTCATGCACGGATTTAGCCGTTACAGGCTTGTTTTTCAACAATCACATCATTCCGATCGGTTTCGATTTTTGGGAGGAGGCTGTAAATAAAAAATATCATACATTAAATAATAAGTACATGATGCATCGGTTTGTGACTGGATAAATTCATCTTTATAATTCATTTTAACATTTTTTAGATTCATCCGATACCCGCATGCTTATTGACAAAAATAATTATAGCAAATAGTATATATAATAAACATCCCGGAAATTACAGGAGCATAGACCCAACATGTTCAGACTTTATTGCGCAAGGCTGGCTTTTAGAATTGCGCTGTTTATCGCTGCGGTTCGGCTTTACATAAGGGATCAAAACAGCTTAATCATTTCAAAGGGTTTTTCATTCGCTAACGGTGTCAAGCCAGTCCATATTTTGTGGCTGATACTTTTGACTGGGATGGTGCAAAAGTTCTTCCCTCAAAAGATAACCAGTATGGGTTGCCGTAAACAATTCAAGTCTACCTATGCACCAAGCGAAGGGAATTTTATCAAATCGGGAATTGCCGCGTGGGTTAAAGAAGAAGACGCGGCCGCGATAAAAGTTTTTATTGTATGGTTTGGCGGAAATTCCGTTGTGGCCATTCTTTATCGTACGGGGATTTTAAATGAAAGCGCCTTGGTGCTGTTATCCCTATTCTACTATGTATGCGATTTGGTTTGTGTCTTATTTTATTGCCCATTGCAATCTTTGATTATGAAAAACCGTTGTTGTGTAACTTGCCGCATCTTCAATTGGGATTCCATTATGATACTTACACCGCTGATTTTTGTCCGGAGTATTTTCTCGGGCAGTTTGGTTTTGATTGCTTTAATTTTATTGATTCGTTGGGAGGCTACTTATCGGAAGAGCCCGCAACGTTTTTGGGAGGAGAGCAATATAAATTTGCAGTGCCGGCATTGCCATGAAAAAACATGCAGGATCAAGCGGCGTGTTCAGTATCGAAGTTCTGTTTTTAGAAACGGATGAGGCCGCATGGCGCGATATACAAGCGGCTACAATCTTTGCCTCCCGGATGGAGATATGGATATTTTGGAAGAAATTATGCTAAAATTAATATGAGTGCATTGACAGGGTGGCCAAATGAGGTGGGTAAAGTTTTCGATTCGAACTATTTCCGGAAAATCGGGTGTATCGTTGCAGGAGCTGTTTTATTTAATTGGGCCCTGCAAAACATCGCAACCATATTTGCATTGTTGGGGAAAACAGTCAACCTGATCAACCCCTTTTTGATCGGGCTCGGTATTGCATTTATCCTGAATATTCCGATGCAGGTATTGGAAAATAGGTTGTTTAAAAAAGTCGGGGCCAAGCTCCGCCGCCTCTTGAGCCTGTTCGTGACAATATTATTAATATTGGCTTTGATTTTATTGGTGCTGTTGGCCATCATCCCGGAGATTGGGCAAACCTTCGAGACGCTGCTCGCGATGTTTCCCGGCTTTATCGTCAAGGTGGCGGCATGGGGCCAACAACTTTCCGCCAAATTTCCCAATCTGGGCGTATGGCTTTCCAAGGTGGCTCTGGACTGGGAGAGCATCGGGACAAACGCATTCAATTTTATGAAAAACTGGTTTGCCGGTATGATGAATTCTACCGTCTCCGCGATATCAACATTCTTCAGCGGCGTGTTAAACTTTTTTCTTGGTTCTGTGTTTGCCCTGTATATTCTGTTCCAAAAGGAAAATTTGGCTCGGCAGGCAAGGAAATTGCTCTATGCCTCGGTGCCGGAGGCCAAAGCGGATCGTTTCGTCACTATCTGCGCTCTTGCCAATAAAACTTTTTCCAGATTCATCACCGGGCAATGCACGGAAGCGGTTATTTTAGGGTTGATGTTCTTTGCAGCTTTGAACCTTTTCCGCTTTCCTTATGCAATGGCTATTGCCGTCCTAATCACCTGCACCGCTTTGATTCCGGTATTCGGGGCATTCATAGCCTGTTTTATCGGGGCATTCCTCATTTTAGTCACGAGTCCGATTAAAGCGTTCTGGTTTATCGCATTATTCCTGGTATTGCAACAGATTGAGGGCAATCTTATCTATCCTCGTGTAGTTGGTGGTTCGGTCGGGCTCCCCGCTCTGTGGGTAATGGCGGCGGTGATCATTGGCGGCGGTACGATGGGAATTACCGGAATGTTGGTTAGTGTCCCGCTGTGCTCGGTCTTATATGTGCTACTGCGGGAATCAGTCGGCAAAAGACTGGCTGAGAAAAATATTCCACCGGAAAAAACATCATCGTAAAGGATCCCTCAATTCACCCATTCACGGGAGACGAACCGACACCCTTAAGATCCCCACAGGATACTCCTATAAAAATCTCCCATACGGATTATTCCGTTATATTCCTTCGTGCCGTGATATTCATCCCTATGACCCTAAAGAGTTTCTTGTTATTTTTGAAGTTGTAATATCGGTTACAATGTGTTAGAATTGATGTAACCAGTGTTACAGAGAGGTTTTGGCTATGGAGAAAAGAAAGTGGATTGTTTTAAATTATAATCTCCCTTCGGAGCCATCCCGGCATAGAGTGGCTGTATGGAGAGGACTAAAGAAATTGGGGGCGGTAAATATCCAACAATCCATGTGGATTTTGGGGTACAATGAACCAAATTACCGCGCCCTCCGGAAAATTGCTCAAGATGTTGAATCGAGTAACGGGGAAGCACTCTTGATGGAAACGGCTTTTTTTGATGAAAAACATGAAGAAAGAGTTATTTCTCTCTATAACGATATCCGGGATGAGGAGTACCACGAATTTATCGAAAAATGTGAGGAGTATCTGGGGGAGCTTGAAAAGGAGATTCGCATCGAGAAATTCACCTTCGCCGAGCTTGAAGAGGAAGAGGAGGAATTCGAGAAGCTGGTCTCATGGCATGAAAAAATAGCAACCCGGGATATCTTTCACGCCTTGGCGGGAGATAGGGCAAAAGAGCGCCTGGAACAGATCAAAAAGGCATTCGAAGTTTACAGCGATCTGGTTTATAAACATAACAACAACAGATTTTAAGAAAAGAGAGTTATCCGTGATGGCAAAGTTAAAGATAGAACCTATGAAACAGGCCGATCGGATCATCAACTATTGGAAAAAAGAGAAATTCGTCGTGGCCTGTATTGTGATGTTTGGCCTGACCTTTAATGGCTCCATCATTTTAGGACCGATCTATCAAGGTAAGCTGATTGATGCCATTGTGCGCGGCGACAGCCTGTCCGCTGTAGGTAAACTGGCTGCGATATACGTGGCCCTTATTGGAATGATTCAATTTCTCCGTTATTTTAAGCGTTTTTATATTCGGCGCTTTGCCAATAACACCAGCGCTACCATGAGGCTGATGCTTTACAACAATATTATGCATAAAAGTACGGAAGAGCTTGATAATGAAAATTCCGGGAACTTAATGACCAGAGCCATTGGGGACGTTGATCTGTGCGTTGAGGGCATGCGGAAATTTACTACCGAGATATTTGACACCGGAGTGCTGATGGCTTCCTATCTCATATCCCTGCTTGTGTACGATATAAAAATTACCGTGCTTTCGATTTTGTTTATTCCGGGAGCAATGGTTCTGGCCGAAAAATTGAAAAACGTCATTTACAAATATACGATTGCCTTTCGTTCCAAAAGCAGCTATATCACAGGTATCACTTATGATGCGATTGAAAACGCGATGCTCTATCGGGCAAGCGGCATGGAAGCCCAGAACCGGGTGGCATATAATACCGAGTTGGAGGATTTGCAGAGTAAGGCCATTAAGGCCAATATTTTTGAAAACTCCATGCAGCCCATCTACAATGTCATTGCAATGCTGGGGGTAATATCCGTAATCTACCTCGGCGGTACAAAGGTTATCGACGGCGGTTGGACCATAGGTCAATTTTCCACATATCTTATCATGTTTGCCGCAATGGCCCAAAAGGCGAGCAAGGCGGCCAAGCTCTTTAATTCCGTGCAAAAATCCCAAGTCTCATGGAAACGGATTCAACCTTATCTCGCCGAATACCGAAGTAAGGATAGGACGCTAAACATTGACGTTAATAATACAAGGCTTTCTGTAGAAAAGCTCGGCTTTTGCTATCCTAGCGGCAAAGAGCGGATCATTGAAAATATCGGTTTTCAGGGAGAACAAGGGGAAATCATCGGCGTGACCGGCGCGATAGCATCCGGGAAATCTACACTTGGACTGGCTTTGCTTGGATTATACCCCTATATGGGCAGCATCCAGATAGACGGCAGGGAACTTCAAGATTACTCCGAATATGAACGAAGCCGGATGATATCCTTTATGGGTCATAAGCCCGAATTGCTCTCCGATACCTTGTATAACAATATTACCCTCGGTAATGAGCGGAGCGCGCAAGAGATTGGTTCTGTTTTAAGGGATGTTTGTTTTGATACCGATTTGAAGGAGATGCCCGACGGGGTAAACACGCTGGTTGGCAACGGCGGGATCAGGTTAAGCGGCGGTCAGCAGGCAAGAATAGCGCTGGCAAGAACGCTGATTAACAAAAGTAAAATTATCATCTTGGATGATCCGTTTTCAGCGGTTGATATGGAGACGGAAGAAAAAATTATTGCCAATCTGAAAAGCAGTTATCAAATGAGTTTGATAATCCTTATTTCTCACCGGTTGACCATTTTCCCCCAAATCACCCGGATTCTCCTCATCCACAATGACCTCATCCACAATGATAAGACGGTGGAATCCGGTACCCATGAAGAGCTGATGAAAAGCTCGGAGCTTTATGCGGAAATCTTTAATCTACAATGTACAGCGGGTGGCGCCGATGATGAATAATCGTTTGGTCAAAGAGTCCATAGCGAATGTCATCAAAAAAAACATTTCAATCATTGGATTATTGGTTTTTGTCGTTGGCGGCGCCGTTATCCTAAGCTTGATTCCTCCTCAAATATTGAAGAATATCATTGACAACAGCCTTGTGCCCCGAAAGCGCGACGGACTGCGTACCTTGGCGGTTGCTTACATGGCTGTATTACTTCTGATTGGTATCTTTGATTTTATGAAAGAAGCCGTACTTACGGTTTTAGGCCAAAAAATCACCAAGGAAATCCGGCTTAAAATGATGGAGAAGCTGGAAAAGATAAACGCCGTATTCTTTTCCGCCAATGAATCGGGTACGGTGGTTTCCCGGTTCACCAATGATGTCGACGCCGTTAGCTCCATGTTTACCGGCGGCATTGTGGGAATGATCATTGACTGCTTCAAAATCATCGGGATTGTCGTCTCGATTTGGGTGTTCAGCGGGAAGCTCGGAATGGTTAGCTTGATATCGCTGCCTGTCATCTATGGGATTACCCGGCTTTTTCAAAGGAGAATGCTGACAGCGCAAATTGATAACCGAAGCCTGGTAGGCAAGGTAAATAACCATCTT
Source organism: Bacillota bacterium (assembly GCA_036384575.1). Taxonomy (GTDB): domain Bacteria; phylum Bacillota; class UBA4882; order UBA8346; family UBA8346; genus DASVMB01. Next base: position 4,325 of record DASVMB010000363.1, on the reverse strand, counting down.
GCGGAAAGTCTGAAGAATATAAGGATGATCAAATCCTATAGCAAGGAAGACTATATGGAGGAGAACTATGCCGGGTTATTGCTGAGAAATTTTCAAACCGTCGAAAAAGTTAATTTCTATGACTCAATATTTTCGCCCATCATTCAGTTAACTCGGGCGGCGGTAATTGCGGTTATTGTGATATTATCCTCCAAACAACCGAGCTATTTGGGAATATCCCTGGGAATGGTTGCCGCATCGATCGAATTGATCTCCAACCTTTTTGCACCCATCGAGACCCTGGGCATGGAACTCCAAAATATCCAACAGGCGTTCTCCGGGATTCACAGGGTGAATGAATTTTACCACGAGCCGGAAGATGATCCGAAAAACAGTCAACTGAAGGCGGAAGCTATTGTTCCAAGGCGCGAAGAAGTAAGCGTGTCATTTCATGACCTAACCTTTCATTATGATGAAGGAACCGATGTCTTGCAAAGCATTAACCTCCGGATCCATCCGGGGGAGAAAGCCACCTTTGTGGGCCGAACCGGGGTGGGAAAATCGACCCTGTTTAAATTGATAATGGGTATATTAAAACCAGCAAAGGGAAGTATTACCATCAACGGAATAGATGTTTATACGATACCGAACTCCGAGAAACGGAAACTATTCGGGTTTGTCGACCAAAGCTTCCATATGATCAAAGGCACTGTTGCCGAACAAATCAGCCTGCAGGACAAGAGCATCACTCGCGGACAAATTCAAAACGCCCTTGATTTTGTGGGGCTTGCGGATTATGTGGCATCTTTGGAAAATGGTCTGGACACACAGGTTAACGGCGATTCTCTTTTTTCCCAGGGGCAAAAGCAACTTCTGTCGATTGCCAGGGCAATTGTTACCAATCCCCCGATTTTGCTGCTTGATGAGATCACTGCAGGCCTGGATTCGATTACGGAGGAGAAAATCGTGTCCGTATTGCAAAAAGCGGGGGATACGTACACGATACTATCAATATCTCACCGGCTATCCACAATGATTGCCAGCGATACCGTAGTTATTTTAGAAAATGGGAAGGTAAAAAATTCAGGTTCGCCTGAAATGTTATTGCAAAACGACGATTGGTACCGCAGCCATATTCGGCTTGAGAAGTTGACTTGGGATGAAGTTGATCTAGGGATGAAGCTGATCTAGGGATGAAGCTGATTTAAGAATGAACCGGCAAAACTACGGTTACCACCCTAAAATATCAATGAGGAGTAATGGCAATGAACTGGTTCAGAAGATTCATGATGGGAAGGTATGGCGGCGACCAGCTTTCCATGGTCCTGATCATATTTTCGGCAATATTGACCTTGATAGCTCAGTTGGCGCAACTGCGATTATTGGCATTCATTGGTTATGTTCCCTTGGGAATAGCGGTTTTTCGAATGCTATCGCGGAATACATCGAAACGCAGTATGGAGAATTATAAGTTCGCCATACGGATGAGTCCGGTGTATTCTTGGTTTAAGAAAGAGCAGAACCGTTTCAGGGATAGAAAAACTCATAAATATTATACTTGCCCGAAATGCAGGCAGAGCTTACGGGTTCCGAAAGGCAAAGGGAAAATCATCATTACCTGTCCGAAATGTAAAACGGAATTTCCCCAAAGAACGTAAATGGGTTGGTGATATGGGTGCTAGAAACGATCAAGGCAAAAGCAAAACAGTTAAAGAAGCAGATCATCATCGTCTATCTTGCCTATAGGCATGCCGGTGTGCCATGGTATAAGAAAGCCTTTTTACTATTTATCCTCATTTATGCCGTTAGTCCCATCGATTTGATTCCCGACTTTATTCCGGTTTTGGGAATGCTGGATGATATTATACTTATTCCTTTGGGAGTAATCCTTGCCATTAAAATGATTCCTAAAAGTGTGTGGGAGGAATGTAAGCGACAAGCCGAAAGTGGGGCGAGTATTGACGAGAAGTATAAAAGGATTGGAATGGCCCTAATTATCTTCCTGTGGTTCGTCATTCTACTGGTGATTATGAAGAGTGTCCATATATTTTAGTCCCGGATTTGGGTTAAACCATAGAACGAGGTGAAAGCATGACCAATTTATTAATCAGGTTGTTCGTGAAAGATCATCAAAATATAGCGAATTTTAAAGTACGGGAGCGTTATGGCAAGTTCGCGGGCGTTGTGGGTATTGCCTCGAATTTTTTGCTCTTTCTGATCAAAATTACCGTGGGGACACTCTTTAACAGTATCGCCATCGTTGCGGATGCCGTAAATAACCTGTCGGACTCCGGCTCCTCCCTGGTAACCCTGCTGGGCTTTAAAATATCCGGGAAGCCGGCCGATGCCCAGCATCCGTACGGACATGCCCGGATGGAGTATATCTCCGGCTTGATTGTATCTTTCGTCATTCTGGTTTTAGGGTTGCAGCTCATTCAAAGTTCGGTGAGCAAAATCATGCATCCTCAAGTAGCGGAGTTCAGCCTCATAACAATTGTGACGCTGGTGATCGCGATCCTTATCAAGCTGTGGCAGTGTATGTTCTATCGGAAAATCGGGAAGATCATCAAGTCCACCACGCTTATCGCAACGTCTGTCGACAGCCAAAACGATATTCTGGCCACATCGGCAGTATTGGTTGCCACGTTAGTCACCCGTTTTACCGGTTATAATTTAGACGGATACATGGGTGTGGTAGTTGCTGTGTTTATTATGATTACCGGAGTCAGACTGATTTCGGATACGATTAGTCCGCTATTGGGCACGGCGCCTACCAAGGAATTGGTGGACGGTATCTATCAAAAGATTTTAAGTTACGACGGTATCATTGGTCTACATGACCTGACGGTGCACAACTACGGCGCGGCTCAATGTTTTGCCTCGGTGCATTGTGAGGTCCCGGCCGAGCAGGATATCATGATAAGCCATGATATCGTTGACAATATTGAACGGGACTTTTTAAAAGATCGCGGGATTCATATGGTTATCCATCTTGATCCGATTGTCACCAATGATGTGAAAACCAATCAATTGAAAGAGACAGTCGAAAATCTGGTCAAGCAGATTTCTCCGGAGATCAGCATCCATGATTTTCGGGTGGTATGGGGCGTGAGCCATTCCAATCTCATCTTCGACGTCGTGATTCCCTTTGATTTTCAATGGAGCGATGATGAACTGGTTAAGCTGCTCACGGCGAAAATATACGGGATTAACCGCAACTATCATTCGGTAATTACGATTGATCATAATTATATTTAAAATCTCGCGCCGTTCCTTATTTGAGGTGAAGCCGGCCTAACTCCGGGTCTTATATGAGGAAACAGTGCGAATATACCGTTTTTCGTGGGGGAGTGATCAAGGAAATCATTGCGTACGAAAATGATACTCGGACTTCCCTAAAGTGCGTGCGAATTAACTTAACTGAAACCAAGGGAGAGGGAGAGTATAAATGAACGAATATGATCAATTGGTCGCTTTCATTAAGGAACTTGACAGGTTGAAAGATACAACCAGGACGGCATGGACCAAGGAAGGCAGACAGGAAAGCGTTGCCGAGCATTCTTGGAGATTGGCGATGTTCGCCATGGTCCTGGTGGATTATTTTCCGGGGGTTGATCGCGACCGGGTAGTCCGGATGAGTCTGGTTCATGATCTGGGCGAAGCATACGAGGGGGATATCTCGGCAAAGATTGGAGTATCCAAGGAGGATAAACTAAAAAGAGAGGAAGCGGCATTACGTAAGCTGTTTGCGCCGCTCCCTGAGAGTATTCGCAGCGGTTTTTTGGCATTATGGCGGGAATATAACGATGGGAAGAGCCAAGAAGCGAAAATTGTTAAGGCATTGGATAAAATCGAAACAATTATCCAGCATAATCAGGGCGATAACCCTTCCGATTTTGATTATGAATTTAATTTGCAATACGGTAAGGAATATATGTTCTCGGAACCGGTGATTCAATCAATTCGTGAAATCATCGATGGAGAAACCCGGCGTAAAGTAAAGGATAACAAGCCCGCCCTTGAGGGAAGGCGGAAGGATAAATGAGGAAAGTTTTTCTTTCCATTAAGGCAATATCTCGAATTGCAATACAGTAAAATGCCTGTCATAACTGGCAATTTGACTAATATTATTGCGGTGCATCAAAACCGCACTGCATGTAGCGGTTAGGGAAAGGTCTTGATCATGATACTGGTTTATCAGTACCCGGGCTTGCGCCAGATCAGGCCAATCCACCGGCACTACTTCAACAAACTTGGCTTCTATTTCCTTGAAAAGCTGGGCTAAAAACTTTTGGCCGGCTATAATACCAAGTTTATGTAAGATTAAGCGGTGCGTCTCACTAATA
>DASVMB010000362.1:0-11661 GCA_036384575.1 Bacillota bacterium | reverse complement strand
GATTATATCTGTTATTGGGATCTGGTTTTTACTTCCGGTGACGAAGAACGGGACAGCTCCGCGGCTGCCATTGCCGCCTGCGGATTGCTGGAACTCGCCAAACACCTCCCGTTGACCGATGTTTACCGGACGATCTACGAGAATGCCGCAATGCATATGCTTTATAATCTGGCCTTGAAGTACACCACTGCCGGAATGAAGTCTAACGGAGTCTTGGGCCATGCGGTTTATAGTAAGCCCAATCATGAGGGCGTCGATGAGTGCGTCATCTGGGGGGATTATTTTTATCTGGAAGCATTGACCCGTTTGTTGAAAGACTGGAGATTGTACTGGTAAAGAGGAGGTTTGTGAAAGAGGAGTTTTCATGCAGGTAGAGTCTTTGTGGAAGAGGGTCAACGAGAATGATCGAGTCTACGCCGGAGAGAGATTATTGGGTTGATACACTGGTTGGGATATCAGGTCCGGTGCTAAAGGCCTTGGCCGGGAAGCGCTTGATGTGTTCAATGCCTACGGGCGGAGCAGCCGGTGAACGGGAGGAACGAAGAGAGTTTCTTTGTCTTGAAGCTCTGGGAAGAACCCTGGTTGGGATCGCTCCGTGGCTTGAGGGTGATGAAGGAAGCGCCGCGGAGAATGAACGTCGCGAGGAGTATCGTATCTTGGCGCGACAGGCGATTGCAGCGGCGACCGATCCCGCATCACCGGACTGCGCTAATTTCAGGTCGGATTTTCAGCCCATTGTTGATGCGGCCTTTCTTGCCCACGCTCTGCTAAGGGCGCCCCGGGAATTATGGCATAAGCTTGACAACCCGGTCAAGGTCAATCTGATCCGAGGTTTAAAAGCCACCCGCACCCGGAAACCGTTCTTTTGTAACTGGCTGCTATTTGCGGCGATGATCGAGACATTCCTGGCCAAAGCCGGTGAGGATTGGGATCCGATGCGGGTTGATTACGCCATAAAACAGCACGAGCAGTGGTATCTGGGCGATGGCGTTTATGGTGACGGGCCCGAGTTTCACTGGGACTATTACAATAGTTTCGTCATTCAGCCGATGCTGGTCGATATCGTTTCGCAGATCGGTTCCGAATACGCGGAATGGAATGAACTTAAGCAGGTGATTTTACAGCGAGCCTCGAGGTACGCGGCGGTTTTGGAACGGTTAATCTCTCCGGAAGGAACGTTCCCGCCCATTGGACGCTCGTTGGCTTATCGATTCGGAGCCTTTCAGCTATTGGCGCAAATGGCGCTGGAAAAAAATCTTCCTCCGGAACTAAAGCCGTCCCAGGTTCGTACGGCACTGACCGCCGTAATTAAACGGGTCATGCGCATTCCCGGTACTTTTGATGATCAGGGCTGGCTTAAAATCGGGTTTTGCGGAAGTCAGGACGGGATCGGCGAGTCCTATATCTCTACCGGGAGTCTTTACCTTTGCACCACGGCTTTTTTACCCTTGGGTCTCTCGCCCGATGAACCGTTCTGGAAAGATCCCGCCAGGGACTGGACGGCCAAACGGATCTGGTCGGGAGAGAATCTACCGGCGGACCATGCGATAAATAAAGAGTAAAGGGAAAGAGTAAATGGTAAAAGGTTTAGCCGATATAAATAAGTTGGTGGTTAGAATGATGGGAGAGCAGCCAAGCTATAAAGGGGTGAGGAAAATGGATCCTGAGGGCTTGGTGACGGCGATAATTGAAATTCCACAAGGCAGTGTCAATAAATATGAGTTCGATCAAAAAACGCAGCGGTTCCGGCTGGACCGGGTACTCTACTCCCCCATCCATTACCCGGCCGATTACGGGTTCATCCCGGAGACCCTGGCGGCAGACGGTGATCCGTTGGATATTTTGGTCTTTATCTCCCACCCTACCTTTCCCGGTTGTGAGATACCGGCCCGGATCATCGGCGGTTTGGTAATGGCCGATGAAAAGGGGGATGACCAGAAGATCTTGAGCGTAGCGGCGGTCGACCCCCGTTTCGGTGATGTCGATTGCCTGGCCAAAGTTCCAGCCCATACCCTAAAGGAGATCGAGTATTTCTTCTCTATTTATAAGGATCTGGAGGGCAAGTCCTGTCAGGTCACGGGGTGGCTGGATAGGGCGGATGCAATTGAGCTTTGGCAACAGTACCGGATAAGAAGTGAAGAACCAATTCTAACTTAATATGAACAATAGGGCCGTCCCGGAACTTGGGCGGCCTTTGATGATCATGGAGTACTTTTTTGATATAATTTATATAATTTGAAATAACTGCAATGGTCTAGAGGTATCGTTATGAGCAACTATTTAATCGACGCGCGCAATCAAAAACAGCCCATTGACAAGGGGCATTTGCGGATCAGTGGAACCAATCCCACCGGAGAATTGTTGAGCTGTAACAGTTATTTCCTGGAGAAAAACGGGCGGCCTTATTTCCCGATCGGCGGTGAATTTCATTTCTCACGTTACCCGTACCGCCAATGGGAGGAAGAGATTATCAAAATCAAGCTGGCCGGGATCGATCTGATTCCGACCTATATCTTCTGGATCCACCACGAGGAAGATGAAGGCCGGTTCGATTGGACGGGCAATAAGAACCTCCGCGATTTCGTGGATCTCTGTGCCAAACAACAGATGCGGATGATATTGCGGATCGGTCCCTTCGCTCACGGCGAGTGCCGTAACGGCGGCTTACCGGACTGGTTGTACGGCCGCCCTTTTGAGGTCCGGTCCAATGATCCGGGATATCTTCATTATGTCGGGCGCTTCTACCGGGAGATCGGCAGACAGGTTAAGGGCCTGTTATACAAGGACGGCGGCCCGATTATCGGTGTTCAGCTTGAGAATGAATTTACCGCATCCAGCGCCAAATGGGAACTGACCACCTTACAAGGGGACGAATGGATTCCCAGCGGATCCGGCGGTGCCGAACATATGCGGATTCTAAAACAACTGGCCCTGGAGGCCGGTCTGGATGTCCCCCTCTATACTTGTACCGGTTGGGGCAACGCCCCGATAGTAGAGGGGGAGATGCTCCCGATGTGGGGCGGATACCCCTTTCAGCCGTGGCTGCTTTACTGGAATTCGCAGTTGACCTCGCATCCTCCGACCGTCAACTATATTTTCCGCGATTATCACCGGAACGATCCCCGATACCTGGATGCGTCCTACCCGACGGAACAATACCCCTTCGCCTGTTGCGAGATTGGCGGCGGGATGCAGCCCTGGTATAATTACCGGTTCGTGGTCCCGCCGGAAAGCGTGGAGGCGATGGTCATCAACCGGCTGGCCGGGGGGTGTAATTTTTTGGGTTATTATGTGTTTCACGGCGGCTCCAATCCCAGCGGCAAACACTCCTATCTTAACGAACGCTGCGTACCCAAAATCTGCTACGATTTTCAAGCACCGCTTGGGGAGTTCGGTCAAGTCCGGGACTCATACCGGTATCTCAAGCCGTTGCATCTTTTCTGCCGTGATTTTGCGGAGTTGCTCTGCCCGATGAGCACCGTTTTGCCGGATGTGGCCGGCGGGATGCAACCGGCCGATACCGAAACCCTACGTTTTGGCGCCAGGGTCGCCGTTAATTCGGGATTTCTCTTTTTAACCAATTATCAGGACCATTTGACTACCAAGGATCAGGAAAACGTCCGGATTACTCTCATTTTGCCCGGGGAAGAACTAACTGTGCCCGCCAAAAACAGTTTTACGTTGCGAAGCGGTGTCAATGCCATTCTGCCTTTTAACCTGAATCTCAACGGAGTCTTGCTCAAATGGGCTACCACCCAACTGGTGACCTCGCTCAGGGTCGATGACGAACCTTACTACTTTTTCTTCGTCCCGGAGGGAATGGCCGGTGAGTATTGTTTCGACAACTCCACTTTTGCTGCGATTACAGTGGAGGAAGGTTTGATCGGTGATGAACCAAACCGGACTTATATTTCCGTATCTCCCGGCATGAAATGCAAGATAACCATCACCGACCGGAAGGGGCAGAGGGTCCATATCTGTACCTTAACTCGGGAGCAGATCCTTCATTTTTGGAAAATCGAACTCTGGGGCAGGGAGAGAGTGATCATTTCCCCGGACGATATTCTGGCGGGTGCCGGGTACCTGGAGCTCCGCAACAGGGAACGGGCTTGTTTTGAGTTGGATATCTTTCCGGCCACGGATGGCAATCTTTTGGTGGATGGCAAGGAAATACCCAATCGCGGGGAGGGGAGTTTTCGCCATTACCGGTTTGATCTTCCGCAAAAAGCGACGCTGGCCCAATGGGAAAAAGTAGCTCCGGGCAAGGCGGTGATCCGGATCCCGCGAGAGGCGTTCACCACAGTGAATGAACTGTTTCTCCGCATTGATTATCTGGGGGATGTCGGTAATCTGTTTATCGACGGGAAGCTGATTGCGGATGATTTTTGCAACGGGGAGACCTGGGAGATTGGCCTAAAGCGGTTTTACCCGGAGATCGCGAATAAGGAGTTGTGTCTTACTGTTTCACCCTTGCGTAAGGGACATACGACGCTCAACAACGCCACCCTCGCTGTCAAAGAGGATTTTATAGGGGAACAAATCGCGGAAATCCGTTCGGTTCAACTGATTCCCGAGTATAGGGCGGTTGTGTTGAAGGATTAATGTTCAAGCTAGATCACTCATAATATTCATGGTAAAATAGTAGGAAAGGCAAAGTGTCTTGCGCACATCACCTAATGCAAAGAAGTGAGAAGGTAAAAATGGTTACTTACGAAGAAATCGCCGCAATGATTGACCATTCTTTGTTAAAACCGTTTCTGACCGACAAGGAGATCGAGGAAGGATGTCGACTCGCTGATCAATATCAAGTCGCCTCGGTTTGCGTCCGGCCGTCCGATGTCAAACTCGCCAAGAAGATCCTTCAAAACAGTAAGGTCCGGGTGACTACAGTCATCGGTTTTCCTCATGGCACCACCACAACCTTGACCAAGATAACCGAGGCCCGGGAAGCGATGGAGAACGGTGCTGTTGAATTGGATGTCGTGATCAATATCGGTAAATTGAAGTCAAAAAATCATGAATACGTCAAACAGGATCTTCAGGCGGTAACCGATGTCGCTCATGACAAACAGGTTCTCATCAAGGTAATCTTTGAAAACTGTTATCTGAGCGAGGAGGAGGTCATCGCTGCCTGCAAGATATGCAATGAGGTGGGTGTTGATTTTGTTAAAACCTCAACCGGCTTCGGAAGTGGCGGAGCGGAAGACCGGGATTTACAAATCATGCGGGAGAATGCGGATCCTCAAATTCAGATTAAAGCGGCGGGCGGGGTTAGAACGCTGGAAAGGGCGATCGAGGTAAAAGCGCTCGGTTGTACGCGGTTCGGTTGTACGGCTACGGTTGGGATTTTGGAAAGACTAAAATGATAATGAAGCGGAAATGGTTGCAAGGTCGCAGGATTGCGAAATGAAACGGGAAACGTTATCAATCATCTGATTGGTAACGTTTTTTATATATCATCGAAAAGTGAATCTAAAAGGTATACTGGTATAAATAATGCCGAAGTATTATCATCACTTCCCAATCGGCTCACTTTACATTATTTTACCAACTCGTTACAATTAAAATACTGGTAGGATTTATTTAAAGAAATTGGAAATCATGGTGAAAATGATGCCCAATCAAATTAAAGTGATGATCGTCGATGATGAAATCCTGGCCATCGAAGATCTGGAGCAGCTCATTCCCTGGCGGCAGCATGGCTTTGAGATTGTGGCCACCGCCACCGGTAGCCAAAAAGCCTTGGAACTCTATGAAAAACACCGGCCGCAGATTATTTTCGTAGATATTCGGATGCCGGCCATGGACGGGTTGGAGTTCAGCCGCAGAGTTTTGGCATATCGGTACCCGGTGAGGATCGTTTTATTGACCGCATACAAGGATTTTGAGTATGCCCAGCAAGCTGTAGCCCTCGGGGTTTCCAATTACCTCTTGAAGCATGATGTCAATGAAGCGAGCTTACTCAAAGAACTCAATAAATTAAGGGATGACCTGGAAAACACGTTTCGGAGAGATGCCATTGTCAAACAACGGTTAATCAAACGCATCCTGACCGGGGAGTCACCGGGCGACTGGTCCGGCGGAGAACTCCGTTTGATCAATCAAAATCCGGAGAACCTGGCGTTACTGTTGATTCATCCTGTCACCCCGTATCTTGAGCGATTTAAGGCCATAAGCGGGATGCATCCGGTAAAAATTTCGGATATCAAGGAAGTCCCGCTTCCGGACGGCATATATTGCGCGGATGGGTTCGACCTTGATGAATTGGGATTCATTGTCCTCGTCGGGATGAAGCGGGTTAACAGTCAGGCGGAGGAGCGGGAGAGACTTTATCAATATGCCTTGGCCTTGCAGAATTATTTATGCGAAGCGAATCACCAAAACGTTGCGATAATTATCAGCCGCTCCTGCGCGCAGATTGAGGTTTTGCCCCTACTCTATCAAAGAATGATCCGGGCCCGGCAATATCTGGTTTTTTACCATCCCAAACAAATACTTTGTAGCGATGACTTACCGGTTATCACCGGGCTTCAAACAACCGATATTGACCGGGATCTTCAAATACTGGCCCAAAGCCTGCGGGAGACGGATTGTTCAGGAGTGCAGTCAGCCATTGGAGAACTTTTTCAAGGAGTTCTTTCCTCCCGGAACCCTGAACAGTTAAAACGAATCTGTGATGAGCTTCTCGAACGATTGGAACACTATCGCAATCACCACGGATTATCTTCTCTGATGGAGCTTCATAAACAAGGAAAGCTAAACCTCGAGTCTTTAAGCTATTATACCGGTTTGCAGGATTGGTTCCGGGATCAATTTGACGGAACGATCCGCCAAGTTTTTGAACTGAATCAAGGCCGGTATTCCAAGAAAGTACAGCAGGCCATTTCCCATATCCGGCAGCATTACGCCGCGGATTTGACCGTTGAAAACGTGGCTGGGGCCCTGGGAATCAGCGGGGTCTACCTCAGTCAGTTGTTTAAAAAGGAAACCCATCGGACCTTTTTGGAGTATTTAACCGAGCACCGGATCAAAATTGCCAAGGACCTGCTGCAAAGTGGCGATTATAAAATATACGAGGTTGCCGCCATGGTGGGGTACAAGACCAGCCAATATTTCAGCCATGTTTTCCGGAAGGTTACCGGGGTATATCCGGTTGACTACAGGGAAGGGGCCACTCGCAATGAAACTGGGGATTAAGGCCAAGATTCTTGGCGCAACCGGCCTGGTAGTTATGATATCCCTGATGCTTAGCGGTATCTGGGCGTACTATTATTTTCAAAAGATTTTTAAGGAGAAGGCGATCAAGGATGATGCGGGGAAGATCGATCAAATCGCCCAGCAGATGGAGTATCAGATCGACGATATCCGGAAATATGCGACCAGTATGATCATTATCCCGGAGGTTCAGGATTTTATCAAACAGAGCCGTTACGCAAGTTACTACGAACAGCTGGTCAGCGCCCGGAGGGCGTTAGGGCTTATGATGAATCAGCTTTTTCTCCGGGAATATATCCATAGCGCTGCCGTCATTACAATCAGCGGTTCGGTTTGGTACACCGATTTACATACCATGCCGCATGACTATTTTAAGAGTAAATTGAAGGAAAGCTGGTATCAGAGATATTTAGGCAAGAAAGACCAATTTTACTTCTCCGACCCCTACCAAATCTCCAATTACTCCCGGGGTACTGCCGCCGAACCGGTGATCAGTTACATTGTCCAAATGCACGATGTGGATCAATCCGAAAAAATCAACGGCCGGCTCTTTTTGAATGTTTTTTTGAGCCACTTCGAAAAGAACATCCTGACCAACAGCAAGGAATATGACGCCTTTTATTGGGTCAATCAAGATGGGACCATCATTTATCAACGGAATTCTACACCGAAGGATATCCGGATCGAAGAGGTCCGATCGCAGATCAAAGCGAGCGATGAAAAAACCAGCGTAATTGAGAACGCCAAAGGGTATTTGATCCTCAATCATCCGTTGAGCAACGGCTGGCGGCTGATCTCGTTTACTTCCAACCGCAAAATGTTGCAGCGAATCAATTTCATCTTCATTTTCTTCCTTTGTTTTACCCTCATCAGCCTGGCAGTCATCATCGTGGTCGTTTTCCCGATTATCCTAAGGATCACCAATCCCATCACCGAACTTACCGAGGCGATGAAACAGGTTGCATCGGGAAACCTTGACACTTCACTCCAGATCACCAGCGGTGATGAACTTGAAACAATGGCCAACGGGTTCAACCGTATGGTGGTGGATTTAAAGAATCATCTGGCGAAGTCGGTGGAATATGAAAGAGTCAAACGAAAAATGGAATACGACATCCTGCTTTCGCAGATCAATCCGCATTTTATCTATAATGTTCTGGATACCGTGATCTACATGGCCCGGAAAAAGAAGGACCAGGACACTGTCAATTTGTTGGGATCCTTTATCCGGATTTTACAGGATGGGATCAAGGTCGGCGGGGACGGATTATTGACTACTGTCAAGCAAGAGGTGGAAATGGTGAACCACTATGTGACGATACAGGAATACCGTTACCGGGGCCGTTTCACGATGAAGTGGGAGGTTGAGGAGACAGTAGTAAACTTGTCCATACCCAGGTCATTGATTCAGCCGTTGGTAGAGAATGCCTTGTATCACGGTATCTGCCCCAAGGATGAAACGGGAGTGATTAAGGTCGTAATCCGCCGTGATCGGGAAGATCTTGAAATCCGGGTGGAAGATGACGGAGTGGGGATGGAAAAAGGGCTGATTGCCAAGTTACTGGCGGGCGAGCCCATCTACGAACCGGAATCCAGGATGCGGCCGATTGGAATCGCGAATATCAGGGACAGGATCCGGTATCTCTATGGAAAAGATTACGGTTTAACGATTGAGAGCACGGTAGGCAAGGGGACGGTCATCACCGTCAAGCTGCCGATGAATTCGATGGGATCATAGGATTTTATACAAAATTATCGCTTTGTGATGGTTCACTTTTGTTACCCGGGAGTTACAATTCAATTACAAAAAGGAAGGCACAAACCAAAAAAGGAGGAAAAGTCATGTTACGAAGGAATTGGAAGGTACTTTTATCTCTTTTGGTTCTGGTAGTCCTCCTGGGGAGCTTAACCGTCCAAGGCGCGACGGGAATCTCCAAGGACTATAGTTGCACCCTAACCACCTGGGGTTGGGATGAAAACTATTGGAATCACGTTGTGGCCGGATTTCAAAAGAACTATCCGAATATCAAATTCGAGTATACTCCGGTAGCCAACGGGGACTACTTACAAAAGCTTCAAACCAGTCTGGCGGCGGGAACACCGTTACCGGACATTCCCTGGGCAATCATCGACTCCCGCGGCAGGGCATTCGAGCTCGATATGTGGGAACCGTTGAATAAGGCCCCCTATAAGATGAACCCGAAGGATGTCTTTGATTATCTGATTCCGATCATGAAGAACTCCAAGGGAGATATCTGCGGTATTGAACAGGGGATCAATCCGGCGGCCATGGCGTACAAGCGTGATTTGGCCAAGAAGTATTTCGGCACGGATGATCCGGAGAAATTGGCCAAGCTGTTACCCGATTGGAATACCTTTGTGGCCAAGGGCAAGGAAGTAGCGGCCAAAAGCGGTGGGAAAGTTTATATGATGCAAGGCATCGGAGATATTTATCAGATAGCCCGGGATCAAAATCCCACTCCTTGGGTGGTCAAAGATACCGTCAATGCCACCAAGATCTTTAAACCGCTGCTTCAGAGGGTGGTAGAGTTTAGGGATGCCAAGATCCTGGATAAATTGTCGGCTTGGACTCCCGCTTGGTACGCTTCGTTCGGTCAGGACAAATACATTTTCGCCGGTTGCGCCATTTGGAGCCCGCAATATGTTATAGAACCCAACGATCCCAACGGCAAAGGCAACTGGGGTTTGATGAGAGCCCCGGGCGGTAATTTCAGCTGGGGTGGAACCACCCTCGGCATCTCCAAACAATGCAAACATAAGGCGGCTGCTTGGGAGTTTGTCAAGTACGCCACATTGAGTGTGGACGGCGCCAAGGCTGCCCATGAGGTCGGTTTCCTCACCTCCTGCAAGGCTGCATATAAAGATCCGGAGTTTGCTTCGATTCGGAACGAATGGTTCGGCGGTCAGGATATTGGCAAGTATTGGATAAACGAGGTCGCCCCGAATATCAAGATTCGGCCGATGACCAAGTATGATAATATAATTAAGGATTCATTGGATCTGATCGTCACGAGCCTGAATAATGACACAAAAATGACTGTGCCCGATGCTCTTCCCAAGCTGATTCAGGAGATTAAGAACAGAGCTCCGGAATTGACCGTAAAATAATTTAAGCTAAACGCGAGAAAAGTTATGGCAACTATAGTTCGTTTCACATATAGTTGCCATAACTTTACCCTTTTTGATGTCCATGATGAAACCAAAGGAAAGTTGGTATCGACATGAGTGCCGATTCAGTTACCAATCAACTTCAGGCGGGAACAACAAAGATGAATCAGAGTCGGAATAAACCGTCTTTCTCGGAAAGGTTAAAAAGACACTGCTGGCCGTATCTTTTCATCCTGCCGTTCTTGCTTATCTACTGTGCCTTTAATTTGTTTCCCGTGATCTATACGTTTTTGATCAGCCTAACCAATTGGGATGCTTTGTTTCTGAATGACCGCAAATTTATCGGACTGGCAAACTATGTCCAGTTGTTTACGAAGGATCCCTATTTCTTCAAATCACTGGTGAACACCATCGGTTTCATGATCGGGTATATTCCGTTCATCATTATGTTGGGATTGTTTTTAGCCGTGATCCTCTTTGAACTGCCGGTTCTGAAGAGGACCTTTCAGACTTTGAACTTGTTGCCCTATATCACGACCCCGGTAGCAATCGGATTTATCTTTTCCTACCTGTTTGACTGGTCTAATGGACTGGTGAACCGCATTCTCATCACGCTCCATATCATTCCCGACGGCATCAACTGGTTGGGCGCCGGCGGATTGGCGCGTGGGATCGTGATTTTGATGATATTCTGGAAAAACCTCGGGTACTTTTTTATGATATATTTGGCGGGCTTAACCGGGATACCGGCTGAGTTGAATGAGGCGGCAACCGTTGATGGGGCTTCAAAACGTCAGATCTTTTTTCATATCACCGTACCCCTGCTCAAACCGATTACTGCCTTTTTAGTGATCACCGCTATCATCGGCGGATTTCAACTGTTTGACGAACCGTTCCTCCTGTTTAGCGGAGGGTTGACCGGCAACGGGTTGCGGATCGTGGGCGGTCCGGACCGGGCTTGCCTGACGACGGTTTGGTATTTTTATGATACTGCGTTTCGCAGTACTTCCCGGTTGGGTATGGGAGCCGCGATTTCGTACGGACTATTTTTGTTCGTTTTCATCTTTTCCATCCTGGGAGTTAAGATTTTCAACCGGAAAGAGGAATAGCCATGAGAAAGTTCATCTACTTCTTACTGCTGATTGGATTCACGCTGTTTTCGATCTTGCCGTTTTATGTGGTTGCCATGATGGCCACCCATTCCACAGCCGAGATCTTTTCGGGACTGGTGCTTTCGCCAGGAACTCATTTTATGGATAACATGAAGATGATCTTCGTCAACAAATTTCAATATTGTTATCTGAACAGTATCATCGT
>DASVMB010000361.1:0-4185 GCA_036384575.1 Bacillota bacterium | reverse complement strand
TATTTTCGGTAAAAGAAAGGCGGATCTTAATGAAAAAAGGTTTCCAATTTGGAAAAGTGCCGTAAAATGGCGGAAAACCCCGTAACCTTCCCTATTATATCATTTCTGGTTCGTTTGTAAAGTTAGTTATTTGATCCTTAAATATAACTGTCCTGGAAAACGTTTAACCGCTCCTTTCATCTCCAGTTGAAGCAATATCGCGCTAAGTTGGGATGATACGAGGTCCAGGCGGCGTAGAATCTGATCAATATGCAATGGTTCCCGGCTCATTACTGCCAATACCTGTTGTTCAATGTTGCTAAACTGCTCGACTCCGGCGGCCGCAAGTTCCGGGGCAGATAAATGAGGAATAGCCAATTCACTCAGGATATCCCGGTAATCCTCAATCAGTTTGGCTCCTTGCCGAATCAACTTATGCGGACCCCTGCTCCCCTCGTTACCAATATTTCCCGGCATTGCAAAGACCTCCCTGCCCTGTTCCAAGGCAAAACCCGCCGTGATCAATGAACCGCTATCCTGAGCGGCTTCAACCACGACTACGCCCAAGCTTAACCCGCTGATGATACGGTTTCGGGCTGGGAAATTCGTAGCCAGCGGTTCGGTGCCAAGGGGAAATTCCGAGATTACTGCTCCGTTTTGGGCAATGGCATCCATCAATTCCCTATGTTCGGGCGGGTAGGCGATGTTGAGGCCGCAACCCAAGACGGCGATGGTCCGAGCTCCGGCAGCCATCGCTCCGCGGTGCCCCTCGGCGTCGATGCCCCGGGCCATGCCGCTCACAATTGTTAACCCCTGCTTTCCAAGATTATAGGCGAGTTCTCTGGCGTGATGGGCTCCGAGAGGTGAAGGGGTTCTGGTACCCACCACCGCAAGTGCGATGTCATCGCCATACTGAAAACTACCGTTCACATAAAGTACCGGCGGGGGATCACTAATCTGCTTCAATAGAGATGGATAACCGGGATCTGCCTGGCAATATATCCCAAACCCCAAACGGGCGATTTTATCCAGCTCCACCTGGGGATCCCAATTCCGCGATTCTGCCAAAGCCGCTTCTGCTTTTGAGCCAATAATCGGATTCACCTCTTCAAGCGGTGCATTCCAGGCATCCTTCATACTCCCGAAATGTTCAAGCAGCTTGTAGAAACGGAACGGCCCGATTCCGGAGACCCGGTTCCAACGTAACCAGTATTGAATTTCCTCTACTTCCATTTGAACACCTCCCCGTTCAATCTATTTGATAATTCGTGGAGGGTTCAAACCGTTCCTGCCTTTGTGAACGACTAGTTTAAATTTTCCGAATGTTCCGGCTGGTACCTGACTATTGTTGCCAGCATGATTCGATTTTTTAGGTACACAATAGAGGTGGAGATTGCGAGAGAAGAGGGCTCGCGTGCGCACTTTTATCTCAAGGAAGTGAACTGCTGTGGACCAATCGGAACTGGATCAGATCTTTCTTTGCCCCCGGTGCGGTGTGGATACGCTTCACTATATCGCCAAACGCAATCAGGATCTGGTGGGAATTGTCTGTGCCCACTGCCATACCCCCTCTCTCGTTAAAAAAGAGGTACTCACTTACCATCAACTAAAATGGGAAGATGAACTACGCCAGATCCTCAATAATCTGGACAATCCTTTTGATGATCCTTGAGAAGTCCTTTCCCATCTGTCTAAACCGAGAAAAGGGCTTAACTGCTTGGCAGTATAGCCCTTTCGGTAAATCCTGTACATGCAATGCTTAATGAACTCAAATGACCCTAATTCATTCTTTAAACAGCAATTGCCGCATACTGTCTTCCTTGGTCAAATCCTTGATGTCACATAGACAAGAAAGAATAACGGATGAATCCGCCACCGCAAACTCGCTCTTACTTTGGCGTACCAATTTAACATTTTTGGCGAGTTTGAGCTTCCCTGCAGGTTTATATTTACTCTCGGCATAATTTTCAAAAGAGTTGCCTTCCAGGGAGTTAATTGCGGTTGCGGTTTTATACCCTAACAACATCGGACCATAGCAAAATTTGTGATATCCTTTGACACTATTTTTAAATACCGCATCTTCAGTTCTCACTGATAACCCAAGGTCAAATCCGATGATATCCCCGGTTTTCAATTGGCTTTCAACTGTAATAAACTGATGGTCGAAGCTGGTTTTGCATGCTTTACCATTGAGATACACAGTAATCTTTTCTGTTTGGGTCCATGAAGGGGCAAAAAACTTCAACTTCTTAGCCATCTTGACTGAAGATTTCAACACTTCAAAACTGGTATTCCCGTAATAAGGGTAATCCGACCTTTCTTCCAATACGGCCGTTTCATCATTAAAGCGTAAAGTAGCGGTACAGTCATTATAAAAAGGTACGTAGACATCATCTCCATCGATAAAGAAATTATATTCTATCGCCTGCGTCAGGCCTTCGCCGCCCCTCATCGTGCAACACCAGTATGTTTCATAATTAATGGGAGTAATAAATGAATTGTCCTCGGTTTCTTGGGCTCCTCAGCAGCGATCCGTGCCAAATGAACCATTACCCCGGTATCCGTGACATAAAGCGTTATAGTATATGCGGTGGGCATCCTCCAGATATTGAGGATTGCCGGTATATTTCCAAAGACTCGTTGCAACAATAAATGAATCAATGATCGCACATGGCTCGGTCCACCTCGGTGCACCAAACCAATTATAATTACCATAAGCTTCGGTCCAGGCCTCATCTTTATAATAATCGAACACTTTTTGGGCTTTTTGAAGGTAAGCGGCGTCGTTCTCCAATTCATACAGCCGCAAGATACCTCTTAAGCTACTGAGAGTCGCGTGGGTCTGGATGTGCAACTTCATTAAATCAATCTCCATGAAACGCTGAATCATTTCATCGGCGAACTCTTTTAATTCAGGCCAGCGAAATAACTGGTAAGCTTGAGTAACCCCGTCGATAAGTATAAAAGCGCACCCCGCATCGGAAGTTTCCGCATGATGCTTGGTTTTGGTCTGCAATTTCGAAAGTATCCATACCGGGTCCTGAAACCGGGTCGCCGGGTCAATGGGATATTGGGCATAATATCCTTTCGCCGTAAGAATATAATTGTGCAGCATGGTTTCCAGAATTTGTTTTACGTGCTCATCCTTTTTCCAATAATAGTGCTCGATTAATCCTCTTAAGATCCAACTATGGCCGGATAAATGCTGTTCATCGAATTTCCCTTCCGGTACTATCGGCCCGAAATAGCCCTTACGATTTAAGTGTTCCGGTAGCAAGGCAATTATCCTGTCAAGGTAGGCAGGGGTACGGTGGGTACTTTGAGCGAGCAAGGTCAGGGCAAGGATAATGCGCCCTTCCCAATCGGCGGGCCAACCGTGTTTGTCGGCCTGAAAGACCTCATCGGGCCTGTACCATTGTCCTTCAAGTCTGGCATAGTTTAGTCCTGCCCTGACAGCTAATTCTCCCTTGATGCTGATATCGGCCAAGCTTATGCTGTTCATCTTATGGTTCCCCCTAATTTTCAATAGCCAAACGACTGCAAATCAATTTATACCGTTAATGACCTGCCTGTCATCCCTTGGTAACCTGGAAACCGCCCAGATCCAACCAACCGTTTTCACCTTGCTCAACATCGGCAAACATCAACTTTTTACCGTTTTTCAAGGGGTTGACCACCCGCATCACCATGGTGTACGAACCGACTTCCAGGCCGGGCCGATCGATCGTCCACTCAAAATCCATTGGTTTCGGCCCGGGCATGATTTTACTAATCCGCCAATTGGTATCATAGGTTTTGATGACTTCCCCGCTTGAATTGCGGATTCCGAGTTGAACCGTCCAATCATAATAGAATGGGGCTATGCCGGTGTTTTGAATTTGGACACCCAGCTTAATCGTTGTATCTTTTTTAATGGTAGAAAAGAGGAACGATTTCGGAACGAACAATTCGTAACCCAGACGGCGGGCTGCTTCCATTGCCCGGCACCATTTTAAACCGGTCGGCGGCTGATCGAATACTCCTTGGTCTAGTAACCACGACGCATGAGTCAAATCAACACAAGCGTTGTAATCTTCCAGTCCCTTTGGCGGAGTATATTTCCACATGCTGACCTGGATCTCCGGCCGCATCTCCCCGCCTACCGGGGCCATCTTCCAGTTGTTCTCCATTCCGGCCGCTTTAAGCAGGCTTAGGAAGGAATCGTCA
>DASVMB010000360.1:0-4628 GCA_036384575.1 Bacillota bacterium | reverse complement strand
GACATGGTTTATGATATGAATGGGTTTTACAGCATCACGAGTTCATGCCCAAACTTGATCATGCCCTCATCTATTTTTTTGGATACTGCTTTCTAGGAATTTGGGAGGATCAACGGTTTCATGATTAAACAGGTTTTATTCGTTTGCACCGGAAATACCTGCCGCAGTAGTATGGCGGAGGCATTACTCCGTAAAATGCTTACCGAAGACTTAGCGGAGCGGGCTGCTACAATCCGGGTTGTTTCCGCGGGTACCGGGGCAGTCACCGGAGAACAGGCTGCTCAAAACGCGATTGAAGTGATGGCGGGGGAGGGTATTGATTTACGCTCCCATCGTTCCCGGCGTTTAACTCCCGAATTGGTGTCTGCGGCGGATCTGGTGCTTACGATGACGATTGATCAAAAACGGACCGTGTTGGACATCGTTCCTCAGGCCAAGGGCAAGGTGTTTACATTGAGTGAGTTTGCAACCGGTATGAAAGAGATTGAAGCCCTAATGGAACAGGCCGAAAAGATCCGGGCATTGCTTGAAGAAAAAAAGCGAAAGTACTTGGAGCATGAGGGGCCAAAGCTAGAGGAATTACGCCGCCGCAATCTTGAACTCAGTCGCCAAATGAGGGCATTAGATGAGGAACTTCGCCGGATCGAACAGAAACTCGATCAGGAGATATATCCCGAGAAAAAAGAACTTGAGGCGATTCAGGCTAAGTTCACTTCCCTTGAAATCTCCGATCCCTATGGCCAGAATATAGAGGCTTACCGGGTCTGCGCTTCGGAGATTAAGCAAAAGCTGAAAACAGTTGTCAAACGTATTGAGGAATCCCTGGATGACGTATAGCACTACTTGATAAACTTAAAGGAGCGATTTTCGTGTCAAATGTGTTTGTCATTAATCATCCTCTGATCCAACATAAGCTCTCCATCATTAGGGATCAGAATACCGGGGCTAAAGAGTTCCGGGAGTTAGTGGAAGAGATAGCGATGCTCATGGCGTATGAGGTCACTCGTAATTTCCCGCTGGAGGAGATCGAGGTGGAAACGCCGATTGCTACCGCCCGTTGTCAGGTGGTTTCGGGAAAGAAGGTTGCAGTAATCCCTATTTTGCGGGCGGGTCTGGGAATGACCGGTGGGGTTCTCAAACTTATCCCTACCGCCAAGGTGGGACATATCGGAGTCTACCGTGATCCGGAGACCCTCCAGCCTATCGAGTATTATTGTAAACTGCCGCCAGACATTGAAGAACGTGAATTGATATTGGTCGATCCGATGCTGGCGACCGGCGGTTCGGCTGCTGCCGGAATCCAGTTTCTGAAGCAACGCGGCGCCACTCAAATCCGTTTGATGTGCCTGATCGCAGCCCCGGAGGGTATTCAGAACGTGCAGGCGAAACATCCGGACGTGGATATATACGTGGCTGCAGTGGATGATCGGCTCAACTCCCATGGATACATCGTTCCCGGCTTGGGAGATGCCGGCGATCGACTCTTCGGCACCAAATAGAAGGGTTGACTGAATCTGGTAAATTGCGGGCCAGTTCATGGCAGATCTGTTCAACCAAGTTCAAATATCCCAGTGAAAAACCGGCTTTCAGCCGGTTTTTTTATCTCGTTTTGCGGTTAGTTACCAGTAAAAAAGGGATCAAGGGAATCCCTAGCGGACTTATTTTCCAAAAATCAACCATATTGGCGATATTAATCAATATCCGCTAGAAAATTCGATTTGTGATTCAACCATTCCAGCAGTATTCTAAAATATAATGGGGGGGAATTCTTGAATAATATCATCCGCTTGACGATTCAAAATCCAAAAGCGATCAAGATTTGCCTCATCTTTGGAACCCGGCCCGAAGCAATTAAAATGGCGCCGGTATTCATGGCATTAAGTAAGCAACCGGAATTTCACGTGAAAACAGTGGTTACGGCACAACACCGTGAAATGCTCGATCAAGTTCTGGAACTTTTCGGGTGGCGCCCGGATGATGATCTCAATATCATGACCCCGGGTCAAACCTTGGCGGAAGTAACCTCCAGAGTTTTGGAACGGTTAACCCCGATCCTCCAGACCGAACGGCCGGATCTTATACTTGTACACGGTGATACCGCAACGACTTTTGCCGCGAGTCTGGCGGCTTTTTACCTGAAGATACCGGTGGCGCATATTGAAGCTGGATTACGGACCGGAGACCCATGGCAACCTTACCCGGAAGAAATGAACCGCATCTTGACCGGACATATTGCAGAACTGCATTTTGCGCCAACCGCCCAAGCCCGCGCCAATTTGCTGCGGGAGAACATTCAGTCCTCCAGGATCCTGGTTACTGGAAATACAGTGATCGATGCCTTGCAATACTGCAAGGGACTTTTACCTAAAGACCAAAATGATTCCCCGGACCGCTGGATTTTGGTCACTGCCCATCGCCGTGAAAATTGGGGCCAGCCCCTTGAAAATATGATTATCGCATTCAAACGGATTCTTGGGGCCTACCCGGAGGTTCATTTTTTAATTCCGATGCACCGAAATCCGGTAGTCCGAGAGATTTTCCGGCACGGGCTGGGAAACGAACCCCGGGTCAGGCTGGTTGAACCTTTCGATTATCGGGAGATGGTGGCGGCGATGAGCCAGGCATATCTGGTCATCACCGATTCCGGTGGAATTCAGGAAGAAGCTCCATCGCTCGGTAAACCGGTGCTGGTATTACGCGATAAAACCGAACGGCCCGAAGCGGTTGTCGCCGGTACGGTTAAACTGGTGGGCACGGATCCGGAGAGGATTTGGGCAGCGGCAGAGATACTCTTGAGCGATTCTAAGGCTTACCAACGGATGGCTCAAGCGCTGAATCCTTACGGCGATGGTTTGGCCGCCAAGCGAATTCTGGCCGGGCTCCGTTTTAGCTGTGGTCTCAGTAATCAGTTGCCCGAAGAATTTACATGTTTGCAATAATTCTTTTACAGTAAAAGGCTGTTAAGGATCTTCTTTCGGTGTTATATATGATATAGGCGCGATCAAGAAATGTAAATGAACTGGCGAATCGAGCAATCCCGGTGATTATTGCCAAGGTTTCGGCCAGGAGGTTCTTCATGAAGCCGAAAGATAGCAATAAAGAATTCTGGCGCATTTTGGGGCTGTACGGCTTTTTAAGCTTGAATCTTGGCCTGACCATTGCAGGAGGGTATTTTTTAGGAAATTTTTTAGAAAAATACTACCGGCTTCAAAACGCCGCTTTGATTGGCGTACTCGTCGGTTTATTCCTAGGGCTTTATGAGATGTTTCGGATTGCTTACAAAGCAGGGCAGAAAAAATGAGACGCTACTTGTACGTTCCGATTTTTATCATCCTCACCGTGGCAATGCTCTTCCTGGCCCGTCTGGAAGGGTATGTTGCCGCTGCTATTCTAGGAACGGACGCAATCGTCCTCGATCTCTACTGGCAATGGTTACGTTTTATTTTGGTCCGTCTTGGTAAGACAAGCCATATGCTATGGGGAATTTTGGGCGGGTTTGTGCTACGAATCGCCTGTCTTTTAGCCTTTATTAAACTTTCCTCCTTATTCTTCAAGGCCTTCAGCTCCTATTTCTATGTTTTCGCCATTTTACTCTTGACCATACCGCTCTGGAGTTTGATCGTAGCTTACAAATTCAAACAGGAGAGCAATCGACATGGAGATCTCTCATAACATCATCAGCCTCTTCGGGCTACAGGTCGATTTATGGATCGCTATCATGACCTGGATCGTCATGGGCATTCTAATCGTAATCTCTTGGCTCGCCACACGCCACCTGAGTTGGATTCCCAAAGGGATGCAAAATCTGTTGGAATTGGCGGTTGAATATATAGAAAACCTGATCCGGGGCAGCATGGGTGAGGCGGGGATCAAATATACCTACTTCTTTGGCTCGCTTTTCCTTTTTATTCTGGTCGCCAACATGCTCGGTTTAGTCCCCGGTTTTTCCTCCCCGACCAGGGATCTTAGTGTAACGGTCTGTCTCGCGGTTTTATGGGTGTTTTGGATGGAGTACATCGGGATTCGGGAGAACGGTCTTAAGGCTCATCTCAAGCATTATATCGAACCCCTGCCGCCATTCATCGTCGTCCATCTGTTGGATCTTTTTACCCGCCCGCTCACGCTGTCGATGCGGCTGTTCGCCAACATCTTCGCCGGTGAGATTCTGCTTGAAAAGCTCACCGAGATCTTCCGGCTAATCGTTCCCAGCGTATGGATAGTCATGAGCATCATGATCGGCGCGATTCAGGCGTTAATCTTTACAATCCTTACCGTATCCTATACGGGTATCTCCGTATCGCATGAGGATAATTGAAAATACCAAAACTAAACTTTAGCGGGGGTGTAGGTAATGACTTTAGGGATGTTAATCGCAGTTGTAGTTGGTGTGATTTGTGTAGGTGCAAGCTTTGCGGCGGCATTTGCGGATGCCAAGGTAATCTCCACGGCTTTGGAAGGAATGGCCCGTCAACCGGAGGTTCAAAACCGGCTTTTCCTTTCCATGTTGATCGGTGTCGGTTTGGTCGAAGTGGTGCCGATCATCTCGATTGTTATCTCCTTCATTTTGGTAGGCCGGATTGGCTAACGCTCCCAGCAAGCGGATACAAGTATTGTTGACTCCGGGCTGA
>DASVMB010000359.1:0-5274 GCA_036384575.1 Bacillota bacterium | reverse complement strand
AGAAGAAGGCGGACGTCATACTCCGTTCTTCAATGGATACCGGCCGCAATTCTACTTCCGGACGACCGATGTTACCGGAGTGGCGCATCTGCCTGAGGGAGTGGAGATGGTGATGCCGGGCGACAACATCAAGATGACGATCGAGTTGATTACCCCGGTGGCCATGGAAGAGAAGCTGCGGTTCGCTATTCGCGAAGGTGGCCATACCGTGGGTTCCGGAGTTGTGAGCAAGGTCATCGAGTAAGAGAACGGTTTAATAGACACCCAAGGCTACTCTAATTAGGGTAGCCTTTTCGTTTGCTCCCGAGGATATATAGGAAATGAATATTGAGAATTGGGTTTATGCTTGGTCGGAAGGCAATGGCCGCTAAAAGGCAGCGGTCGCTAAAAAAACAGCGGTCTTGATAAGGCGGACTTCGTCCAAGTGCGGCGGAGCGAGAAATACCCTTGACAGTTCGATATAATTGTGGTAAATTTTAAAAGTGACTTCTGATCCAATGGGTCTTTATTTTTTTCGCCTTTTTTCAAATTAGAGTTACTGCTTACGATGTAAGGAGGTGGCAGCTATGCGTGAAGGGATCACCCTGGCTTGCTCGGAATGTAAAAATCGCAACTACCGTACGAACAAAAATAAGAAAAACAATCCCGAACGACTTGAGATCATGAAATACTGCAAATTCTGCCGTAAAGAAACCAACCATAAAGAGGCAAGATAGACGATTAAGGGGTGAGGAAGATGCTACCCGCCAAGAAAGAGCAAAAAGTATCGCCGGGTGAAGGCCTGCGCCGCTTTTTCCGAAACGTCATGGCCGAATTAAAGAAGGTCAACTGGCCGACCCGCAAAGAGTTGACCAACTATACCATCGTAGTGGTTGCCACCGTTTTGGTCGTAGCTTTGATCATATTTGCTTGGGATTCGCTACTAACTTTCATCTTTAAAGCAATGGGATTTTACCGTTAATTGCCACCTGTTGCTGGTGACAGGTTTTTTAAAGTTACGGGTGAGGAGAAGTTTGGATGGAAGAAAAGAATTGGTATGTGATCCATACCTATTCCGGATATGAAAATAAAGTTAAGGCCAACCTGGAACGCAGGGCGGAGTCCATGGGGATGGAAGACAAGATCTTCCGGATCCTGGTGCCCACCGAGGAAGAGATGGAACTGCGCGATGGGAAGCGAAAAGTAACCAAAAAAAAGATCTTTCCGGGCTATGTGATTGTAGAGATGATCTTGACCGACGATTCCTGGTATGTTGTCCGGAACACGCCCGGTGTCACGGGTTTTGTGGGTACCGGTTCCAAACCCATTCCGTTACAGGAGAAGGAAACCAAGTTAATCTTGCATCAAATGGGGATAGAAGAACCCCATACCAAGATCGATTTTGAGGTGGGCGAAACCGTTAAAGTCATCCGCGGCCCATTTGAAAATTTCTCCGGGATTATTGAAGATATTAATCCTGAAAAGGGTAAGATTAAGGTGATGGTTTCGATGTTTGGACGGGAAACCCCTGTTGAGCTCGATTACCATCAGATAGAAAAGCTTTAACCGTTTGAGTGGGAGGGTGTGATACGCCAAACCGCGTATCAATGCACTTAACCCTCTGAAGAGCCGCCAAACAGCTCTTCGGAGGAATATTTACCCGATATGACCACATTATATTAAGGGAGGTGGCGCGCGTTTTTTTCGCGCGAGGCAATGGCTAAAAAGATTACAGGCTTTATCAAACTTCAAGTTCCAGCCGGTAAAGCCAATCCTGCACCGCCAGTTGGTCCGGCACTCGGACAACACGGCGTCAACATCATGGAGTTCTGCAAGAACTTCAATGAGCGGACCGCAAATCAAGCGGGGATGATCATTCCCGTGGTTATCACGGTATATGAGGACCGTTCCTTCACATTCATTTGTAAAACTCCCCCGGTTCCGGTATTAATAAAGAAAGCCATCAATCTGGAGAAGGGTTCGGGAACTCCGAACAAGAATAAGGTGGGCACAATCAGCAAGGCAAAAGTCCGTGAAATTGCCGAGTTGAAAATGGCTGACCTGAATGCAGCCAGCGTTGAGGCGGCTATGAGCATGGTGGCCGGCACTGCGCGCAGTATGGGAGTTGTCGTTGAGAAATAACGACACCAGTTGTGGGAGGAAATGCTAGACCGGGAAACTTAAGCCGGAAGAATTTCCGTTAAACCACCAAGGGAGGAAATAAAAATGGCAAAACATGGCAAGCGTTATCTTGAATCTGTAAAATTGATCGACCAATCAAAACAATATGAGCCGACCGAAGCTTTATCGCTATTAAAGAATATGCCGAAAGGGAAATTCGACGAGACAGTCGAGTTATCCATCCGGTTGGGAGTCGATCCACGCCAATCTGATCAACAGATCCGCGGTGCAGTTGTATTGCCTCATGGAACCGGACGTTCCATGAAGGTTTTAGTCTTCGCCAAAGGTGAAAAGGCCAAGGAGGCGGAGGAAGCCGGAGCAGACCGCGTCGGTGCTGAAGAGCTGATTGACGAGATCCAAAAAGGCTGGCTGGATTTTGATGTGGCCATCGCTACTCCGGATATGATGGGCGCAGTCGGTAAATTAGGTAAGGTATTAGGTCCCAAAGGATTGATGCCGAACCCCAAAACCGGTACTGTAACCATGGATGTAATCAAAGCCGTGAAAGACAGTAAAGCCGGTAAGGTTGAATACCGGGTAGATAAAGCCGGTATCGTTCATGTACCCATCGGCAAGGTTTCTTTTGAACCGGAGAAATTGGTCCGTAACTTCCGGACGTTGATGGACGCGATTGTTAAAGCGAAACCCTCGGGCGCCAAAGGTACGTATATTAAAAGCGTAGTGGTCTCTTCCACTATGGGCCCTGGAATCAAGATCGCGCCTCAACTTGCATCACAGTCGGTTGCGGCCGAGCATTAAACGCACGCACACGGTTGTTTTTTCGAAAATCATCATGTGTGATGATGCGACTTGAAACATGCGTTATTTTTGCCATAGACAGTAGGTCTCCATATGGAGATAATGATCGACCGGACTGGTTGAACGCCTACCGAGGCTTGATGTCCTGGAATGTAATGGGTCTATTACCCGCCGAGTATTTTCGGTACATTTTTGTATGGACAACAAAACCTCCAAATCTATGGAGGTTTTTCGTTTTTGTAGGCGCTAATTAATGCGCCCACGAAGAATTCCGATCAAGGGAGGTGCTAAGATGTCGATTCGTTCCGAGAAAGAGGCCACAGTCAGTGAGGTTCAACAGAAATTTGCCAAGTCCAGAACTGTTGTCTTCGCCGATTACCGTGGACTCAACGTACAGGAAGTAACCGAGCTTCGGAAGAAGCTTCGGGAAGCCGGCGTTGAATACCGCGTCATCAAAAACACGTTAACCAGTAGAGCCGCGAAGGAAGCCAATGTCGAAGGACTTGATCCGCTTTTAAGCGGCCCGACGGCGATTGCCTTTGGTTACAATGATGTGGTAACTCCGGCCAAGATTCTTTACAACTTTGCCAAGGACCACAAGCAATTAACCCTCAAAGGAGGCATCCTGGAGGGACAGGTCATTGATTTCGAGGCTGTTAAGTCGTTAGCGTCATTGCCGTCCCGTGAGGCTTTACTGACTCAATTGGCCGGTTTGATGCAGGCTCCGATGCGCGGTTTGGTGACGGTACTTTCCGGTCCGTTACGGAATGTAACCTATGCGCTTGAAGCTGTCCGTAAACAAAAAGCCGAAGCGTAATCCGTTAGGCCAACAGGTTTTCCCAAATGATTATTTTATTAATTAAGGAGGCTATTCATCAATGTCTAAAGTAACTGATGTACTTGAGATCGTTAAAGGAATGTCCGTTTTGGAACTGAATGAACTGGTAAAGGCGTTTGAAACCGAGTTCGGCGTATCCGCCGCCGCTCCGGTGGCTGTGGCCGCTGCTCCGGCCGGTGCTGCTCCGGCTACCGAGGAAAAGACCGAGTTTAATGTAATCCTGGCGAATGCCGGCGGTCAGAAGATTCAAGTTATCAAAGTAGTTCGTGAGGCTACCGGTCTCGGCCTCAAAGAAGCCAAGGACCTTGTTGACGGCGCGCCGAAAGCCGTCAAGGAAGGTATGCCCAAGAAGGATGCCGAGGAACTCAAGAAGAAATTGGAAGAGGCCGGTGCTACAGTCGAGCTGAAATAACTGGTCGATACCGGTTTTGTACGTCCCAGTATTAAAGAGGAGCCGATTTATGCTCCTCTTTTCGTTTAACCTAAAATTTGCTTGACACCTAGAAAACCCTGTGATATTATTATATTCTGCTGAAGTTGGAGACTGGTTGAATGTTTTAAAATGGCCGGATCTGCCGATCAGTTGTTTGAATCATTTCATTTTCAAATCACTTCAAAGCAACTACTTCAAAGTTGCGCATAATCCTGTTACAAACAGGTTAAATTATATGAACGCGAGTTGATCTCCGGAAATCTTGATCAAGTTGAATCTCACGGAAAATATGGGTTAGAAATGAGATTTGTTGTAAGCGAGGCTAACAATGTTACCTTGCTTTTATCTGTTTCTTCTGGAAGTTAGTTCCTAAAGTGGACATAATTCTACAAGAGGTGAATTACCTTGCGCAATACGGTGAAAGGGCGAAAGGAACGCGTTAGTTTCGGCAAAATCGATGAAATCTTGGACATGCCGAACTTGATCGAGATTCAACAACGTTCATATCAATGGTTTCTCGATGAGGGTCTTCGGGAGATGTTTCGGGATATCTCACCGATTCAAGATTTCACCGGTAACCTGGTGCTGGAGTTCATTGATTACGCATTGGGGGAACCGAAATATCCGGTTGATGAGTGCAAGGAACGGGATGTTACTTTCGCTGCCCCGTTACGGGTAAGGGCGCGTTTGATCAATAAGGAAACCGGAGAAGTGAAGGAACAAGAAGTGTTTATGGGGGATTTCCCTCTGATGACCGAGAAAGGCACTTTCATCATCAACGGAGCCGAACGGGTCATCGTCAGCCAATTGGTTCGTTCGCCAGGCGTATATTTCGGAAGAACCCAGGATACATCCGGTAAATATCTTTATTCGTCCAGTGTTATACCGAACCGCGGCGCCTGGCTGGAGTTTGAATTTGATGCGAATGATGCCTTGTATGTCCGGATCGACCGGACCCGTAAGGTTCCGGTGACGATTCTCCTCAAGGCGCTCGGCCTGGGGAATAATTATCAGCTCACCGAAGTATTTGAGGGAAAAGAGAGTATCAAAAACACTCTCGAACGGGATAACACCCAAAACGAAG
>DASVMB010000358.1:0-13160 GCA_036384575.1 Bacillota bacterium | reverse complement strand
CGCATGGTACTGAACCATACCTCGGGACTGTCAAACGATCCTTGGGGAATCGATCGAAAAGTCTATTTCACCCCGGGCGACCATTTTTCATATTCGGGCGGCGGTTTTCGATATTTGCAAACCGTTTTGGAAACGGTGAGTGGAGTTCCTTTTCGTGAGTATATGGAGAGGGAACTCTTGAAACCACTGGCGATGTCCCGCAGTTCCTTTGTATATCGGGATGATTTCGTCGGTAATATAGCTTACGGGCACCAAAACGGAAGTGTTCTCCCGCTACGGAGCACCCCGGCCAATGGCGCAGGCAGTCTTTTATCCACTCCGACCGATCTGGCCCGGTTTGGAATGGAACTCTGCGACCCCACCCTGCTCCCGGCTCAGGCTGTCGACAGTATGTTGACTCCTGCGGTCAGGATTGATGAGGTTTACTCATGGGGGCTGGGGATCGGGTTATGCAGGACTTCAGCCGGAGACATCGCCTGGCAATGGGGGGATAATGTCATTTATCAAAATCTGATAATGATCCTTCCTAAAGAACATAGTGGGGTGGTGATTATGACCAACAGCTCGAACGGCCTGCAGATCGCCCCTCTGGTTGCGGTGCAACTGCTGAATTGTTGGATCGAGAATCCAATTGATCCGAGTGAACTAAAACCTTTTTCGTTTTAATTTTTACCGTAATCAATTTCAAAAAAATCTGGACCCGCAGAATATCTGCGGGTTTTTGCTTTAAACTTGAAATCGGAGGGTGAAAGTTAAAAAGTGAGAAGTTTCTCATGTGAGAGGCTTCTCATATTCGGGAATTTGTGTTATCATGTTGCCAGGGAGGTGGCAGTGTGCCGAAGGAAACTTTTTTTAATTTGAGTGAGGAAAAAAAACAAAGAATCTTTGACGCTGCGGTACAGGAATTTGCAACCCGGCGTTTCAGCGAGGCATCCCTCAACCAGATTGTAAAAGCCGCCCAAATACCCTGGGGAAGCTTTTATCAGTATTTTAGCGGCAAAGAGGATCTTTATCTTTATATGCTTGACCGGATTTCAGGGGAGAAGCGGGAAATTGCACGACATTCAGAAACTTTGGATCGGGAGGCCGACTTTTTTGAAATCTGTATCCAAACCATCAAAGCCACCTTTGAATGGAGCCGCCATAATCCGCAATATATCCAGATCGCCATTCTGATGGAAATTGATAATAGTGAATTCATTGCCAAGATTCGATCATCTTTAAGTGAAAGTTTTGGGAAATTGGTGGAGCGTGATAAAGAGCGCGGCCTTATCAAGCCGGATGTAGACTCCGACCTTGTGGGAGACATGATTTACACACTGATTTGGAAGCAGTTTTATCTCGCCGGATCGGATGAGGAGCTGTTTTATAAGAGACTCACGGAGGGCATCAATATTATCAAGGAAGGAATTGCTAAATCGTAGGGGGGTACCGACATGAACTCATATGTCCTTGGTTTTCAGGAGATCGATAGGACGAAGCTGATGAATGTGGGTGGCAAAGGGGCTAACCTGGGGGAATTGTCCAGGATTGAGGGGATACGGGTACCGGAAGGCTTTTGTGTCACCACCGAAGCGTATTGTAGAAATGTTGCGCAAAACAAGGATTGCAACGCCTTACTTGATCAATTATCCCTTTTAAAGGCGGAAGAGAGAGAACGAATCAGCGAAATCAGCGGAAAGATTCGCAAGATCATTGAAGAGATACCCATTGCCAAGGAGATAGTGGAAGAGATCACTCGCTTTCATTCAAAGCTGGGCGAAAACACTGCCTGTGCCGTACGCTCCAGCGCCACGGCGGAAGACCTGCCGAATGCCTCATTTGCAGGCCAGCAGGATACCTATCTGAATATTATCGGAAAAGACGCCATCCTGAAGCATATCAGCAAGTGCTGGGCGTCGCTGTTTACGGACCGGGCCGTAATCTACCGCATCCAAAACGGTTTCGACCACCGTAAGGTTTATCTGTCCGTAGTCATCCAGCGGATGGTTTTCCCCCAGACAGCCGGAATTATGTTCACGGCTGATCCCGTCACCTCCAACAGGAAGGTGCTGTCCATCGATGCCAGCTTTGGGCTGGGCGAGGCGCTCGTCTCCGGACTGGTGAATGCGGATATCTACAAAGTGCGGGACGGCAGGATTATCGATAAAAAAATATCTACCAAGAAACAGGCCATCGTCGCATTAGCAAAGGGCGGCACTGAAAAACGGGGGATCGAACCGGGGCAGCAAAATATTCAAACGTTGACGGACAATGAGATTTTGGAACTTGAGCGTATCGGCAGAAAGATTGAGGTATATTTTGGCCGCCCTCAGGACATCGAATGGTGTCTCTATGAAAACACATTTTATGTGGTTCAGAGTCGTCCCATCACGACTTTATACCCTGCACCGGATAATCGGGACGGAAAAAACCGGGTGTATTTTTCCTTTGGTCATCGCCAGATGATGACGGAGGCTATGAAACCGTTAGGTATAACCTTCTTTCGGGATTTTTTCAAGCTGATTTCCGGCTCGGCGATGTGTGAGATTGGCGGAAGGTTATATATCGATACCTCCCGCGAACTCAGATCACCGTTAATGAGCAAAACTTTTATCAAAGGTCTTGATACCGTCGATGTTTTGATGCAAAATGCTTTTTATAACTTGATGAAACGGCAGGATTTTATCAAATCGCTGTCCCGGGGAAAGGCGGCGATGATCGGGGGCACGGTCTGGTTGACCTGGGGGACCCAGACCCTAAAAAATTATTATCAAAACGACCCGATGGTTGTTAAAAACCTAATCGCTCATCATGAGGCGCTGATGCATGATCGGGAGCAAAGGATTCCGAAATTATCCGGAGATGAGCTGTTTGAGTTCATCTTGAAGGATTTTGAAGAGATAAAAAAGGCTGTCTTTGCCGGTTACGGAGCGGTTTTTGCGGGAGCTTGGGCCGCATACTGGATCAATAAAAACATTCAGAAATGGCTGGGTGAAAAGAATGCAGCCGATATCCTGGCCCAATCGGTATCCAATAATGTCACATCCGAAATGGGGCTTGAACTTTTGGATGTTGCGGACGTCGTCAGGCAGTATCCGGCGGTGCTTGAATATTTTCAACATCCCGGTGACGAGACCTTCTTTAGTGATCTGGCCAAATTGGAAGGTGGAAAATCCGTAAGCGATTCGATCCGGGCTTATCTTAAAAAATATGGCATGCGTTGTTCCGCGGAAATTGATATTACCAGAACGCGGTGGAACGAGAAGCCGACGATACTCATCCCTATGATTCTCAGCAATATCAAGGCCTTTGGACCGGACGCCCATCGCATGAAATTTGAACAAGGCCTTCGGGAAGCGAAGCAAAAGGAAGAAGATATCCTGAGACGCCTGGAGCAATTGCCCGGCGGCAAGCGCAAGGCTGGAAAGACCAAGAAGGCAATCAGCGTTTTGCGTAATTTTGCGGGTTACCGGGAATACAACAAGTATCTCATTGTTTGGTATCTCTGGATTGCCAGGCAAGCCTTGCTAAAGGAAGCCGATGGTTTGGTGCGAAAGAACGTGATTCGGGAGAGGGAGGATGTCTATTATCTGACCTTTGAGGAATTCAGAGAGGTTGTCAAGACAAACCGCTTGGCTTCCTCGCATCAAAGCGTGCGTGAGATGATAACCGGACGGAGAGAGGAATATCAGGTGTTTGAAAAGCTGACGCCTCCCCGGGTAATAACTTCCGAAGGTGAGGTCATATCCGGCGAATATGACACCGGCAAAATCCCCAAAGGGGCTTTCGCGGTCGTGCCCGTTTCATCGGGAATTATTGAGGGCAGGGCGCGGGTTATCTTAAAAATGGAGGATGCCAATATCGAGGAAGGCGATATTTTAGTCACTACATTCACCGATCCAAGCTGGACACCGGTATTTGTATCGATTAAAGGCCTGGTGACTGAAGTGGGCGGGATGATGACTCACGGTGCCGTTGTTGCAAGGGAATACGGTCTTCCTGCGGTTGTAAGCGTGGAAAACGCCACCAAGCTGATCCGCGATGGTCAGAGAATCAGGGTAAATGGAACGGAAGGATATGTGGAAATCCTGTAACAGGGAAGATATGCTCTTCGGCTGTTTTGGGACGGATGATATGAAGTTATCTGAAAGCGACCCCAGTCAGGGTCGCTTTCTTAGGTGGAAAAGAATTGAGGTGCCGCTTTGGTGAAGGATAATAAGAGAATCATCAATCGTAATCTTATCCTGCTCTTGATGGGGAGGATGGTATCCGATACGGGAACCGGTATCCAGATGGTGGTAATGCCCTTGTATATTATCGATGCCGGCGGCTCTGCGGCTACCGTGGGACTGTTTTCCTTCCTGTCTTTAGTGCCGGCACTCCTGGTCTATCCCTTTGCCGGAGTGTTGGGGGACAGGATCAACCGCAAGATCATTATGGTGGCGACTGACTTGGCCAGTGCCATAGTCATAGTGGGGTTGGCATTTTGTTCATATTCAAATAGAATGAGCTTAACTTTGCTCCTAGTTGTACAGGTAATTGTATCTCTGCTTTATGGTTTGTTTGATCCGGCCACCAAAGGGATGCTGCCCCGGTTGGTGGCCGGGGAAGAACTGGCCCAGGCCAACTCCACTGTGGCATCGTTGCGGATATTGTCAGGACTGCTTAGCCCGGTCGTCGGTGCCGCCCTGTATGCAAATCTGGGCATTACGGTGTTGTTCTTGATTAACGGGATCTCATTTTTACTGTCAGGAAGCAGTGAAATGCTGATCAGGTATCAACATGCCCAACGGGAGTCAACGGATGGAATACGGGGGTTTGTTACGGATTTGTCCGAGGGTATCGGCTTTATTACGGCTCATAAAGTAATTCGCAAATTATGCCTTTTTTTCCTGGTGATTTATGCCTTGGTACAACCTATATTTACCGTTGTATTGCCGCTTTTTTTCAGAACCCGCCTTAATTACTCCGACACACAGTATGGATATCTGCAAATGGCAATGATATTGGGAGCGTTACTCGGAAGTATTCTGGTAGGTCTGTTATTCGGCAAAGAGAAGGAAGCCAATAAATCGCTGGTATTGGGTTGTAGCCTGCTCATGGGAGCAATGCTCGCGTTCTCGGTTGTGCTCTTGCCGCATAGTTTATCCGTCCTGGGGAAAGACACGGTGATATACCTTGCTTTGCTGGCAGGAGTGCTTTGCCTGTTAAGCGCCGCTATCATGTTTATCAATGTTCCGGTGCAGACCTTTATCCAACGGGAAACGCCCAATGAATATATGTCCCGGATGTTTTCAATCGTTGGAATGATCACCAAGGGCGGCATGCCATTTGGTGCATTAATTTACGGAATTATCCTTAACAGGGTTGAGGTATATTGGGCCGTACTGACAGCTACCATAGTGATGACAGGGATTTCAGTCGTTTTTTTGGCCTTGTTTCTTCAAAACCCCCGGGTCGGCGCGGCAAACCTAAACGAAAAGGCAGAAATGAAAAGGGAAAAACAATAAAACGGAGAAAGCAATAGGAGTGAAATGGAAACCGGCAGGCAAGAATGATGGAGTGGCGAATGACGATATCAACCTTGAAAGTTATTACCAAGCAGTATCAGCCAAAAAGAAAGTTTTCATTTTACATTTTTCACTTTTATATGAGGGGGTATTACCGTGCAAACTTTTAAAGAATATCACTATAACCGGCCGGATATGGAGCATTTGAAGGTTGAATTTCACGATCTTTTGGAACGGTTTGGAAAAGCCCAATCCTTTGAGTTGCAAGACCAAGTTATCTCCGACATAAATCGTCTCCGGAACGAGTTTGAAACCATGGTAACTCTGGTCCATATCCGGCACTCCATCGACACCACCGATGAGCATTATGACCGGGAAAATGATTACTTCGATGAGACAACTCCCATCTATGAAGGGTTAATCACCGATTACTACCGGGTTTTGGTCAGTTCGCCGTACCGTACCGCCTTGGAGGAAAAATGGGGCCGGCAGGTTTTCCGGTTGGCTGAGTTGAAACTGAAGACTTTCGCTCCGGAGATCGTGGAAGATCTTAAGCAAGAGAACAAACTGTCGAGCCAATATACAAAATTAAGAGCTTCGGCCCAGATCATGTTTGAAGGTGAAGTCAGAAATCTTCCCCAAATGTCCCCCTTTCTGCAATCACCGGATAGGAATACTCGGAAGAAGGCGCAAGAGGCTTATACCGGCTTTTTTCTTCAGCACGAAGCGGAGTTTGATCAGATATACGATGGTTTGGTAAAGCTGCGGAACAAAATAGCCCGTAAACTAGGATATAAGAATTTTGTCGAACTCGGTTATGCCCGTATGGGGCGATCGGACTACGACGCCACAATGGCCAGGGGTTATCGGGAACAGGTGCTTGAAGCCATAGTGCCGCTGGCGACGAAGCTCCGGCATAGACAGGCGGAACGTTTGAATTTGGAGAAATTGAAATACTACGATGAACCCCTGGAGTTTCTTACCGGTAATGCAGTTCCAAAGGGAACTTCAGATCAGATCCTTGCAAATGGCAAGCAGATGTACAGTGAGCTTTCTCCCCAGACCGGCGAGTTTTTTAATTTCATGACTGAACATGGGCTGCTCGATTTAGTCACCCGCAAAGGAAAGGCGGGCGGCGGTTATTGCACCTATATTCCCAACTACCGGTCGCCCTTCATCTTTTCCAACTTCAATGGAACTTCGGATGACGTGGATGTTCTCACTCATGAGGCAGGTCATGCTTTTCAAGTGTATTTAAGCCGGGATTATCAACTGCCGGAATATATCTGGCCTACGCTGGAGGCTTGTGAAATCCATTCCATGAGTATGGAGTTTTTGGCTTGGCCGTGGATGCGGCTTTTCTTTGAGGAGGATGAAATCAAGTATAAATTTGCCCACTTAAGCGGCGCTTTGCTGTTCATCCCGTATGGGGTGACCGTCGATGAGTTCCAACATTGGGTTTACGAAAACCCGGAGGCGACGCCCGCGGAACGCAAGCGAATCTGGCGGGAGATCGAGCGAAAGTATTTACCTCACCGCGATTACGAGGACAACGATCTGCTGAACCGTGGTGGATACTGGTTCCGGCAAGGTCATATTTTTAATGATCCGTTTTACTATATTGATTATACTTTAGCCCAAGTTTGCGCCTTCCAATTTTGGATCCGTTCCCAGGAAAACCGTACTACGGCATGGGAGGATTATTTACGTCTTTGTAAGGCGGGTGGAAGCATGGCTTTCCTGGAATTGGTGAAACTGGCGGGTTTAAAAAATCCTTTTGAACCGGGATGTGTCCGGAGGGTAGTCGGACCGATCACGGCGTGGTTGGATGAAGTAGCGGATAAGAAACTCTAGAAATTGAAAAGGAAAAGAGAAAAGGGAAAAATGAAAAATGGTTAAACTTATGTTGATCATTTTTACTTTACCTTTTCAAAACCATCGGGGGAAGATTTGATGATCGTCAATGAGACTTTGAAAATCATTAAAGAACGCAGAAGCATCAGAAGTTATCAAGAAGGGCAGATCAGCGAGGAAGAATTACAGGCAGTACTGGAGGCGGGGCTGTATGCTCCGAACGCCGGGGATCAGGCGTGGCATTTTACAGTGGTTCAAAACAAGGAACTATTGGATCGATTAAATCTTACAGCCAAAGAAACAGCCAGGCAAATGAATATTCCAGGTTTAAGGGAGCTGGGGAATGATGAAAAATTCAACTGTTTATATGGTGCACCGACACTGATCATCGTCTCCGGGAATGAACGGGCCCCAATGCCTCTTGACGCGGATTGCGCCGCCGCCACTCAAAACCTGCTGCTTGCCGCAGAGTCCATCGGGTTGGGGACATGCTGGATTTTCTTTGTTTTGTTGGCCTTTCGTTCGTCTCAAGGGTCCGCATTACGACAAGAACTTAAAATCCCCGAGGGTTATAAACCTTATTATTCGGCTGTATTTGGATATAAGAATGCCGAGACTGTCAAGGTACCGGACAGGAAACCCAACCTCATTACATTTATCAGATAAAAAATTGAAAAACAAATGTGAAAAGGGAAAATGTCGAGCCCCGATCCAGTAACTGTTAAAGGTATTTCTTCCAAATTGTCGAATCGAAAGAAGTAGAAACGCCGATCTCCAGATGGGTTTCCAGCGAACTGGTAAGTTTGATTTGGAGATTATATTTCGGGTGAGTATAATTGAAATTTATTGTTTTCATAGCACTGAACATAATTTCAGGCACTCTTTTCGTTTTATTTCATAAACAAAAATCGAAGATTGCCTTTTATTATGCTGGTTACATATCGGCTTTTTCCTTGGGGTTATTGGCCATCACCTTGGACCCCGATCCCGAACACTATATCATGCCGTTTGCTCTCCCCCATCTCTTGGCCCGGATATGTTCGGTAGTATCTTATCGTATGAGTCCTTTTTTTCTGCTCAATGCGTCAATTTCAGTTGTAGGCATTTATAGCAACAATCCCAAAAAGAGAACTTTGTTAAGTTTGATCACATTTCTTCCGGTATTCATAGGTTTTGTAATTGATGGAATGAATCCTCGCCAAAGTTTTATCTTCTCTTATCCCGATTATTTACCTAACTTTTGGTGGATGTTCTCATCATGGGGCTTATTTTATACGTTATTGAGTAATATTTTACTTTATTATGCGGTGATTATTGAAAACGTACCGCAAGTCAAACGGCAAAAAATGATTATCGCATTTTTAGCATTGCCGACATTGTTTATTGCTTGGAATGTTTATATCTCCCCGGTTCTAGGCAAGCACGATTTTTCCAATTTAAACGCAACCTTTGGAGTGTTCATTTTCATAACAATCATAATTGCTGTTGCCCGTACCGGATTCATTGGCCTAAAACTAAGTTTCGAGCATGATTATATGGATCGATCGATTAAAACGCTTTATTCGGGTGCTTCCTTAATTAATCATGCCGTCAGAAATGAATTGCAATTAATCAATATCGCAGCTGAAACCATCAAAACGAATTCCCCGGAATCCATGAAATATATCAGGGTAATCGAAAATGCCTCCCATCACTTGGAGGACTTGGTGAGACGGTTTTCCGAAAAAACGAAACCAATTACACTCTATATTGAAGAGATAG
The DNA here is from genome assembly GCA_036384575.1 of Bacillota bacterium. Classification (GTDB taxonomy): domain Bacteria; phylum Bacillota; class UBA4882; order UBA8346; family UBA8346; genus DASVMB01. The sequence continues at coordinate 4,053 of DASVMB010000358.1, read as the reverse complement.
ATATTAATCAATTGGTGGATGAGATTTTGAGTTCAATGGAAAAGATGTTTATCCAGAAAAGCATCAACGTTACCAAACAGTGTTTGGAAAATTCACCAACCGTGAAATGTGATCGGGTCCACGTTGAAGAAGTTCTTTTAAATGTTTTGTATAATTCAATTGAAGCCATGCCCCAAGGCGGCTCAATCACTCTGGCAATCTATATCAAGGGGCGAACTATGAATATTGATGTTACCGATAGCGGAATCGGCATGTCAAAATATGATATGAAACATATTTTGGAACCATTTTATTCAACAAAAAAGGATGAAAAGAATCTTGGATTAGGACTTACATATTGCTTCGCAGTCATGAAGCAGCATCATGGTTCACTCCATATTACAAGCGGCGAGGATAGTGGAACAACCGTTACGCTTTCTTTACCGAAAAGGTGAGGTTGAATCAAAAGTGAAAAGAGAGAAGAGTTAAGGGAAAAATCCGGGAGAACGGAATTTTTCTCTTTTTTTATTCCTTCCACTTTAAAGAGAGAACTTTACTTCAGATTGTTTGGAACAAATATATAGGTTGGATAAGCACGCATGACAAATAATGTAAATGTTGTTGACACTTTTCCAAAAATAGTTTACAATAAAAACGAATCACAAATTCATTTTTACGCGGAGACAACAAGTGCAATATAAAAAGGATGAGGTAAAAGAGAGAATCGATAAGGCCGCGTTGGCGGTGTTTTCCAGCAAGGGATATGGAAACACAAAAATTGCCGATATTGCGGCAAAGGCGAATGTTTCTGTAGGAAATATTTATCTGTATTACAAGGGAAAAGATGATATTTTCTATTCGATTGTTCCGGAAAGTTTTTGGGAATCATTGAAAAGTTTACTCTTCAACAAAATTGGAATGTTCCGGGAGGACCTGGGTAATCAGATAGGGTCAATTATGATTAATCGAGATTTCATTAAGTATTTAATTGAAAACCGGGAACGAATGCTGATTCTCTTCACAGGCAGTGATGGCACGAGATATGAAAATATAAAAGAGCAACTTGTCAATTTCCTCATTGCAACAATTAAAGAGCATTATTTTGAAGAATACCGGCAACAGCTAGAAGAGGAAAGAAAAGGGGAGGTGATTATTAAGAAGGTATATCAAAATTTACTGGATCTATATTTCGGTCTCTTGAAAGAAGAAGAAACCATTGAGGGTTTACAGAGTGATCTAAAAATGATTAATGAGTATCATTTATTTGGCATTACCGGATTATTGAAGATAAAGAATCAAGGTAAATTGGAGTGAAAGTTTTTGAAAACCGCAATATATTATTTTACTGGTACGGGTAATAGTCTGGAAGTGGCGCGGGATATTCACCAGAAATTAAGTGATTCGCATTTTGTATCGATTACTGCTCTGTTGGATATGGAGGCAATTATCCCGCAAAGCCAAATTGTGGGAATGGTTTTTCCTGTTCACGACTGGAATTTACCGTGCGTGGTCCGAAATTTTGTTGAAAAACTGGAACTTGATAGTGTTACCTATATTTTTGCGGTAGCCAACTGTAATTTTTTAGCCGGGGGTACCCTCGATCATCTTGATAGGCTATTAAAAGAAAAAGGGCATTCTTTAACTGCCGGTTTTGTTATAAGAATGCCCGGCACTTACCTACCGTTATACGGCCCTAATCCTGAAAGAATGCAACAGCAAAAGTTCCGCCGAAAGGACCGGGATATTGATAAAATTATTCGAATTGTCAGCACCAATCGCCCATATAAGATCGAGTATAAAGGAATATTCGTTGACAAGTGGTTGTCACCGTTATTTAGACAAGATTCCGCGGAAATCCGCCGAAGTGACGCCAACTTTCATGTGGATGGAGATAAATGCACAGGGTGTGGCATTTGTACAAAGGTATGCGCTTTTAAGAGTATTGAATTGGTTGACGGTAAACCCCAATGGCAACACCGTTGCCAACGGTGCTTCGCCTGTATCCACCTATGCCCCCGGATGGCGATTCAATATGGTAACCATACGGAAAAGAAAAAAAGGTATAAAAACCCGAATGTGACTCTTCAGGAGATTATTTCATCCAATAAACAGATGTAAATTAAAGGCATTGCTGTCGAGGAGGAGAAAATTCAGATGTTGATTTTGTTTGTGATGTTGATTTTGGTGATCATTCCCCTAATTACATTAATTATAGCCCTGTTCATGAAGGGAGATAAAGTACGGGATGCTTGTAGGATGGCGGGGTTTGCAACTGGGGCGTTTGTTTGGAACGCATATACGTATTGGTTGGCATGGCCCGTTGTATCGGCGGTGCTTCTGATACTGGCCGGCGTTGGTATACTGCGATTGTTGGTAGCCGGCAGGAAAATTTTATTCCAAGGGATGATGGTGGCTGCAATCACCGGTCTATTTTTCTTCCTGGCTTGGCAAGGGGGACTTCAAGCCATACTAAATACTGCAAAAGTGCAGAATCCGGTATATGTGAACTCGGCCGGTCCAACTGGATCGGCGCTGATTGTATATCATCCTGGCGGATCGAGTTTTCAATCTAAAATAATCAATGGGTTTGCCAGTGGTCTTGCTCAGGAAGGCTGGCGCATAAAGATTGTTACAACAGGTTCAAAGATAACAACAGATTTCAAAGAATATGATCTGGTGGTTTTTAGTTCCCCGACTTATGAGTGGCTGCCATCCCGGCGCATCATCACATACATCAAAGATATTTCCAGCTTGAAAGGGATCCCAACCGCAGTTATTGTTTCCGGAGTACGCTCAACCGAACATTCACAACCGGCTTTAGAGCAAGCCGTAAAAGACAAAGGGGCGAAATTTGTTGGCTCATATGTGATTTGGACATCGGGCTCGAAAAAAATTTACGGCATAAACGATCCCGTTGAGGCGATGCGGCGAGAAGGGAGTAAACTGGTACGGGCCATGGAGACAAAGTAAACTTCCATGATGAATAGACCGTCACCGATATGTTGATTCCTTCGGCCGGGAGTAACGAAGTTCATTCATGGGGCTCGGGATCGGGTTCTGCTGGAACATCTTCTTCCTATATCTCCCGGATGGGTATACATAACGGTTGACCGGGGAAAATGATCGAATTGGTTGAAAGTCCGGGATTAGCTCTTAGTATTCTATCCAGCGTTATATCAAATCGTCGGGCGATTCCATAAAGAGTATCCCCCGGTTGGACCTGGTAAATGGTTCCATTTGGACAGGAAACGGTACCTCCGGTCGGCAAGCATAGAATTTGGCCAACTTGGAGAGCATTCGGGTTGATTCCGGGATTGGCGGCCAAAATTGCCTGGACGCTAAAACCAAGAGTTCGGGCAAGGCTAAATAAAGTATCTCCCGGACGAATGGTATACGTAGGTCCGGGACAGGTGACGGTCGGGGTGGGCAAGGTTGGAACGCAGATTCGTTCTCCGATTTGAAGGCTATCGGGATTAACTCCGGGATTGGCGGCTAAAAGCGCATCCAATGAGACATTGAATCGTCGGGCAATGGAGTAAAAAGTATCACCGGACTGAATTGTGTAGGTTATTCCATTTGGGCAACGTTCGGGAAAAGGCTGACCGGGTATTGGACTGGGAATACAGATTAATTCGCCGACTGGTAAATCATTAGGGTTAATACCTGGATTGGCGGCGACAATGGCCTGGACTGTAATATTATAACGTCGGGCCAGGCTGTATAAGGTATCACCGGGCTGAATGGTTATAAAACCACCGACTTCACAGTGCGCTGGATGTTGGAATACTGGATCGTCCATAGGCGATTCCCTTCTTTCATTGAAAATCGCTATAGTATATGAAAAAGTCCAGGGGATGGGGACTTAAGAAATGCCGTGGGTGCAAAATACTCGGATATTCTTAAGGGGCTGTTTGGTGTGTCAGCCCCTTTTTTGTTTCACATGTCAACCTTCACTCTTTGCAATTATCTTTTCCGAGCTTTCCAGCTGCCATTTCTTCGGAAGTATCAGCGGTTCTGTCCAGTAAAGTTCGCAATTTGTCATCGGGAACTTCAAAAGTTAAGCAGCTTTTCGTT
>DASVMB010000357.1:0-7563 GCA_036384575.1 Bacillota bacterium | reverse complement strand
GAGGATGAGGGGGCTGTGGCGGATACAACCGGGGAGTCTTAATCGCCATGGTATATATTTACATGGTTATGGAAACGAGTTAATATAGGATTAATCGAATTTATATCAGCCGTAAGGGGGAGTTGCCACGATTCAGGAACTTATTCAGAAAAACCGGAGCTATCGCCGATTTTACCAGGATCAAGCGATTAGTGAAGCTACTTTACGAGGACTTGTCGATTTGGCAAGGCTCTCTGCTTCCGCAGCTAACCGCCAGCCGTTGAAGTACATATTATCCTGGACGCCGCAGCGGAACGAATTGATCTTTCCCTGCCTGGCCTGGGCGGGATACTTAAAGCAGTGGCCCGGTCCGGCGGAGGGGGAGCGGCCTGCAGCCTACATCATCGTGTTAGGGGATACCCGGATTAGCCAATCGTTCGGTTGCGACCATGGTATTGCCGCCCAGAGCATCTTATTGAGCGCAGTGGAACAAGGTTTGGGCGGATGTATGTTGAGTGCGGTTAACCGGCCGCAACTGGCGCAAGCATTACATATCCCGCCGCATTTTGAGATCCTGTTGGTCCTGGCCTTGGGTAAGCCCAAGGAGACCGTGGTGGTGGAGGCGTTGCCGCCCGGAGGGGCAGTCGAGTATTGGCGCGATGATCATCAAGTGCATCATGTCCCCAAGCGGGACCTGGCGGAACTGCTCATCGAGCTTCCGGAATAGTCGCGAGTTAATTGTTTTACAAGAGGACCTTCTGTTTAGGGGGTTCTCTTTTTTCGTGAAATTTCGTGTTCTTCGTGATTCGTTTCTATTCACCCGATAGGCCGGTCTGGAGAGAGATGACGGTTTATAAAAAGGACAGCTTTTTTAATCGCACGAAACACACGAAATAATTAATCACACGAAATATACGAAAGGGTATTTAAGATATATATTTCTCTTTTGGTGTAATTTCGTGTTATAACGGTAGTTAAATTGACATCAGAGCCAAGGGAGAGATAGGTGAATTTTCTGTAAAAGTGCAGGTATCACGGGATTGGGTAACGAAGCTTCATCCGTAAGATTTTTAACGGATGGAGCGAACATTTTATGGAATTAGGTGTAGACTCAAGGGCCCGCGGCCTAATCTTCGATATCGACGGTACTCTCGCCGATACGATGCCGACCCATTTTCGCAGTTGGCAGGAGGTAGCCCGGCGTTATGGCTTTGCGTATCCGGAGGATTGGTTTTATAAGAACGCCGGGATGTCCACCGAACGGATCGTGCTCTTCCTGAACGAAAGGTTCGGTTATCACCTGGATCCGGCGGAGATCGCCCGTGTCAAGGCCTCAATCTATCTGGAGATAGCGGAGAATATCGGGCCGATTGAACCGGTGGCCCGGATCGCCCGGGAAAACTTCGGGAAACTGCCGATGGCCTTGGGTACCGGAGAATGCCGCACCATTGCCGCGAGGAATATTCGTAGCGCGGGGCTGGCACCTTACTTTTCGATCATGGTATGCGCCGAGGATGTTCCCAATCCCAAACCGGACCCGGCGACTTTTTTGAAATGCGCCACGCTCATGGGAGTGGAACCGCAGTACTGCCAGGTTTTTGAAGACGGCGATCCCGGGTTACAGGCCGCCCGCAGCGCCGGGATGATCGCCACCGATGTCCGGGTTTTTATTTGAATCGAAGGTTAAACAAAGCTCTAAAGTTGTGCTGATTCCCGTTAAGATTGAGCTTATTACCCTTTCCCTTCAAGGGAACCGGCAAAAATCTTAGCCAATAGGTTCATGCTAAACAGCGAAGTCCAAATGTAAAGGCTCACGAGTCAAGCTGTTCCCTTAAACAATGGAGTATAGCTGATTAAAAAGGGGTGTCCCTACTTTCGGGACACCCCTTACGGTCATTAATTTACCAGTTAAAATGGGTCCGAATCTTTTGGGTCACTGCCTCCGGGGTGAATCCGAACTCCTGAGCCAGTTTTTCTGCAGGGGCGCTGGCGCCGAAGTGATCGATGGAAATCACCAGTCCTTCCCTGCCGACCAGCCGGTACCAACCGCTTCCCGTACCGGCTTCGACGGCAACGGTGGGAAGATTGGTTCCCAGTATCTCCTTAAGGTATGCCGGACCCTGCTCCACAAAGAGTTCACGGCAGGGTACCGAAACCACCCTGGCCTTTTTTCCGATCCGGCCGAGTTGGGCCGCGGCATCCACGGCCAAAGCCACCTCGCTGCCGGTGGCCAAAATGACCAAATCCGGGTTGCCGCCGTCGGCTTCCTTGATAGTGTAACCGCCGTGCCGGAAACCATTTAAGGTTGCTCCGGAGAGGGTCGGCAGTTTTTGGCGGGTCAGAATCAACGCGCTGGGATGTTCGGTATCCCGGAGGGCTTCCAGCCAAGCCCAGGCCGTTTCGTTGCCGTCTGCCGGACGGATGACCCGCAACCCCGGAATCAACCGGAGGGATTCGATCTGTTCCACCGGTTCATGGGTGGGGCCGTCCTCACCGACCCAGAAGGAGTCATGGGTAAAGACGAAGACAACCGGTTGCTTCATCAGTGCGGCTAGCCGCACCGGAGTCCTCATATAATCCGAAAAGACCAGAAAGGTCGAACCGTAAACCCGGAACCCGCCGTGCAAGGACATGCCGTTCAAGATGGCGCCCATGGCGTGCTCGCGGATGCCGAAATGAAGGTTACGCCCTTCATAATTGCCGGCGTGAACAGCGGGGGCGTCTTTCAGATTGGTTTTGGTTGACGGGGATAGATCGGCCGAACCGCCTACCAGTTCGGATATTTTTGCAGCCAGAGCATTTAAGGTTTTACCGCCTGCATCCCGGGAAGCACTGGCCGAACCGGGCTCAAACCGCGGCAGAGCCGTTTCCAGATCCGCCGGGAGCTCCCGGGCCATGATCCGATCCCATTCGCGCCGTAGTTCGGGAAACTGTTTGGACCAGGTGTCAAAATTTGTTTCCCAGGTTTGGCGGTCTTTTTGCCACGCTGTCCGCCGCGAGGCAAAATACTCTTTGACTTCCTCGGGAACGAAAAATTCCTGTTCCGGCAGGCCTAGATTTCGTTTTAAAGCCGCGATATTCTCTTTACCGAGGGGAGCACCGTGGGCTTCGGCATTTCCTTCAAGAGGGCTGCCTTTGGCAATCGCGGTATGAGCGATGATCAGGGTCGGCCGCGAGGAATCGGTTTTGGCTTCCTTGAGCGCCCCGCGAATCTGTTCCAGATCATGGCCGTTAACCTCGATCACTTGCCAGCCGTATGCCTTGTAACGCGCAGCGACATTCTCTTTGAATGCCAAGTCAGTGGAGCCTTCGATGCTGATATCGTTATCATCATAAAAGACGATCAGTTTCCCCAGCTTTAGGTCGCCGGCAAGAGAGGACGCCTCGGAGCTGATTCCTTCCATAAGACAGCCGTCTCCGGAGATGGCATATGTATAATGATCGACGATCTCGAAACCGGGACGGTTAAATCTAGCCGCCAGCATCCGTTCTGCCAGGGCCATTCCCACCGCGTTTGAGATTCCCTGCCCGAGGGGGCCGGTGGTAGTTTCAACTCCCGGAGTTACTCCCCATTCGGGATGACCGGGCGTTTTGGAACCCCATTGCCGAAAACGTTGCAGTTCCTCAAAGGGGAGTGGATATCCGGTCAAATATAGTAATGAGTATAACAGGGTCGAACCATGGCCGGCAGAGAGCACGAACCGGTCGCGGTCGGGCCACCCGGGATTCAATGGATCGTGCCTCAAAAACTCGCTGAAAAGTACCGCGGCCAGATCGGCGGTTCCCAAGGGCATCCCGGGGTGCCCCGATTTGGCCTTTTCAACCATATCCGCGGCGAGTCCGCGGATGGTGTTGGCCGTGATTAGAACTGGATTGTTCATCAAACCCTTCCCCCCAATGTTTTTTGATCAAAGAATTGTATAGTCTTAAGGTCCGGATTTGGACCCTGCTATTTGGTTTATTTCCCGAGAGATGCGGAGGATACCTTTTTTCGGTAGTGAATATTTGGTTAAAACGGTAATCATCTGCATGGACAGGTAATTAATGATTCAGGCAATCCCATCCCCAGCTCTCCGAGAAGTGCAGTCAGATCTTCCGGGAGTGGCGCATTGAGCCTAACCCGTTTCCGGGTACGGGGATGGATGAACTCTATGCGTACCGCATGCAAGGCCGGGCGTGTCAAGCGTTCATCGGAGACACCATAGAGGGAATCCCCCCATAGCGGGAAACCAAGATAAGACATATGCGCCCGGATCTGGTGAGTTCTACCGGTGAGTAGCCGGATCGCCACCAGACTGGCTGTCGGGGTTCGCCGAATCACTCGGTAGCGGGTTAAGGCGGGTTTTCCGGATCCGGAAACAATGCGTTTCACTCCCGTACCAGTACGGCCCAAGGGCTGGTTAATCCGTCCGCTGGTCGGTTCCGGTACCCCCAGGCATACAGCTAGATAGAACCGATGAAAAGTATTTCCCAGTTGACGGGAGAGTTGCTGATGAACCCAGGGGTTTTTGGCCACCAAAACTAAGCCTGAGGTTAAACGGTCCAGGCGGTGCAGGGGATGGAATGAGGCGGGTTCCTGAAGCTGCTGCCAGTGAAAGATCAGTCCATTGGCGAGAGTACCGTTTGGATATTGGTGAACGGGATGCACCACCAATCCGGACGGCTTGTTGACAATTACCAGGTCTTGATCTTCATAGCAGATTTCCAAAGGTACAGGCTCCGGAGTAATAGACTGATTAACTCCGGGAAATTGAAGTTCAAGCCTTTCGCCGCCATCGATTTGATAAATGATTCGCACCGGTCGACCGTTGATTCCGATTCCCTGAGAATGTTTCAGGGCAATGATCTGGTTCCGGGAAAGGTGAAGTTGTTGCCGCAGGAATGACTCGAGCGTTCTGCCGGCCCATTCGAAAGGCAGGATTAATGATAGTGTACTTGAAATACCCGCCCCGTCGACATGAAAAGTTTTACCGGAGGTTAAGCCCATATCCGTCATGGGAGACTTGGTCATGAAAACCTTCCCCGCACGCGCGTGAAATCGATCCGTTTTGGGTGGATCATGTTTTGATTGTAAACGAACCAATGCTGGTTGTCAATTGGAGTGGAATCGGCCAGTCCGGGGGAGGCAAGGGCTGCCTTGGCCTTTTAATGAAAACCTGGTTGAGGTGGTTTCGCACGTGCACGCGGGATAAAACGAACCGACATAAAGGAGATATCTCCTATTTGAAGATATCTCCTCGTAAGTAATGATTAACTCGTGTAATTGCCGGGGTTGTTCATTTTGAACTGACTTTGAACACCCTGGTTAAGCTGAGATTGAGCGGCGCTCAAGCCCGACTGAAAACCCGCCTTTACATCAGCTACAGTCTGTTCTGCCAGTGAACGCTCGGCAGCCTCAATCATCCGCCGCACCATATTTCCACCGATGGCGCCGGTGTCCCGGGACATCATATATCCCCAGTAACCACCTTGGATTTTTGAGGTATCGATATTCAGTTCGTTGGCGATCTCGTACTTAAAGCTGTCTAAAGCATTATGAGCCTCTAAAACAAGCGGAGTATTTCGTTTTTGGCCAGTACCCATCTTGTTCACCTCCTCCGGGGTTAGCTTACCCTTACAAACCCCAGCTATGTTGCTTTCTTTTTGGCAGTAACGGAAAAAACCTGATAAGGAAGGAGCCTGTAGGACGACCTTTCTTTTTAAACTGGCAAACGATTGACTTTTCAAAAATTACCTTATATAATTATTCAGGGTGATTTTCCTTTAGATGAGGAATGTCGCTTCAATTCCGCCGGACGTGCGTATGCGACGCGCGTAGCACGAGGAAGCCGGCGAATTTTTATTTAGGGGTTTTAAAGCAGTGAAAGTCAATATCAGTTCGATCCGCGATGTTCGTGGCGGTGCGCTCCCAATCTCGGGAACGGTGGATCTTCAAATCACCCGTCCGGAATTGGGATTTCAATTCACGGGCCCGGTCCGCGTGACAGGTACCGTTACCAACACCGGGGAGGGTTTTTTGATTGAAACCCTTTTGACCTTTACGTATGAGGTTAATTGCGGTCGTTGCCTGGAACGGTTCGCCGCCGAACAGTCGGTGGAGTTAAAGGAAGAATTCATCCCCGGCTATGCCAAAGAGGATGAGTTGGCCTTCGGTTTCCAAGGCGACGAGATTGATATGACGGACTGCATCACTGAACAGGTAATTCTGGCGTTACCCATGAATTTTATCTGTCAACCGGAGTGCCGGGGGTTATGCCCCAGTTGCGGTAAGAATCTAAACCGAGAAGCTTGCGAATGCGTTGTTAAAAATATAAACCCTCAATTTGCCAAGCTTAAAAGTTTGTTATCAACAGAAGGAGGTGGAACCGATGGCAAATCCAAAAAATAGGACCTCCCGTACGCGTACTAGACTTCGTCGCGCCAACTGGAAATTAGCGACTCCGAGTATCGGCACTTGTCCGCAGTGTCATGAACCGAAATTGCCGCATCAGGTATGCAGCAATTGTGGTTATTATAACGGCCGGGAAGTTATTTCCAAGGCCACCAAGAATGAATAAGGTCATATGACCTTATTTTTTTAGAGAGCGATGGCCTGATTTTTTCGAGGTCTCCGAACTGTCTTGGCAAAAATTCAATATATTTCCTTGACTTTTTTATACTTTTGGCTATACTGAAAAAATAGTCGCTCCGTATATGATGTATGGGGTGATTCGAGTCCGGATTACAGGGCTCCCGATAACCCCGACAGCCGTCCCGGTTGATTGACAGGGGTCATAAACGACTGATTGAATGTCCAAACTAACAACACAAAAGGTGTTGGTATAATTTGAAAATTGCCATTGATGCAATGGGCGGAGATTATGCACCGAAAGAAGTAGTTTTGGGATCCGTCGCCGCTTGTAGGGAGTTAGGGGCAGATGTTATTCTTGTAGGCGACGAAGCCGCCATCAAGAAGGAACTGGCCGATGCGTCCCTAACCGGATTGAAGCTGGAGATAGAACCCGCTTCCGAGGTGATCGGAATGGGTGAGCATCCGGCAAATGCGGTCAAGCACAAAAAAGACTCTTCCTTGGTGGTTGCGAACCGTTTGGTCAAAGAAGGCAGGGCTGATGCCGTCATCTCCGCTGGTAATAGTGGCGCGGCCATGACAGCCTCATTACTCATTTTAGGCCGGATTAGCGGCGTAAAGCGTCCGGCTCTGGCTTCTCCTATGCCCACCAAGAAGGGGGTCAGTGTATTACTGGACGCCGGGGCCAATGCCGATTGCGATCCCGAGAATTTACTGCAATTTGCGATGATGGGTTCGATCTATGCCGAACTGGTACTGGGATTGCCTCACCCTCGAATTGGATTGTTGAGTATCGGTGAGGAAGAGACCAAAGGGAACAAGTTGATTGTTGAATCGCACCAGCTTTTAAAGGAGAGCGGACTTAATTTCATCGGTAACATTGAAGGTATCGATGTTCATCGGGGTGCTTGCGAGGTCATCGTTTGCGACGGTTTTGTAGGCAACATTGTTTTAAAATTATCCGAAGGCCTTGCCACGGTGCTATTCGGTTGGGTTAAGGAAGCGATCACCGCCAA
>DASVMB010000356.1:0-4070 GCA_036384575.1 Bacillota bacterium | reverse complement strand
CGGGCGGCGGCAGGCTGGTCAAAGAGGCTACCCAAACGCAGATCACCACCATGGACGGACGCCAGGTTCCCACCAAAATGATTTTCAAGGATTTAGAGCAAAAAGGGCACCAGACGATCCTGACCATCAACAGTATCCGTTTCACTGAGGATATTCAGGAACGTTACTTCTCCATGCAGTATCTGGAGAAAGGGCAATGAATCGCGCCCCCCGGGGCGCGCGGTAACAGGCAACAGGCATGAGACAAGAGTAAGTACATTAGACCTAAGGGCGACCCTATCCCCTAAGGGGTTTTGGCTGATTTTAGGTAATATTTGTTAAACTTCGTAGCCCGAGCTTACTGACCCTCGATTCCAGCCAATACCCTTTAAGGGGAAGGGTAGATAGGCTTCGTAGCCTAAACACTACCCTATCCCTTTAAAGTAGAGTTGTATTACAACTCTTTAGAAAACGGTGTCACCGTTTTCAGGGAATTCGTATGATTCTCAGGCCTTGTTTGTTGGACTTTGGAGTTTACCTCAACCTTGACCAGCAATACCAGGGAAAGGGTAGATAGGGATTATTACTTAGTCATCTATCATGAATCACGAACAATAAATAACGAATTTAGAGGTGATTTGACGTGAAACGATTCATGGCGTTGATTTTATCGGTACTTTTCTTATTGGGAAGTTTCACGGTTGTGCTGGCGGATGAGGCCGCCGGAACCACCATCGATTATAGCGGGGTGCTGGAGGTCGGCGGTGTCAGCCAATCGCATAATACCGATTATTATTTATTATCCGTGGTTCCTAACGCATTGGATAACATTCCGACAATGGGAAACAGTATCAAGCTCCGTAACGACCTGCGGCTTATCCCGAATGATCAGACCACAGTGCGGTTGCGGGTGAGTTACTTAAGGGACACCATTCAAAATCCCAATGATCAAGGGAGTTTCAGTCTCAGCCGGGGGTTCATCGATTTTACCCCCAGCGACCAGTTCAGTATGCGTCTGGGTAAACAACGGCTTGCCTGGGGCACCGGGTATGCCTGGAACCCCACAGACATTTTGGATATACCGCGCAACGCCTTCACCGACAGCGACGATCCCGACGGGATCATGGCATACCGGGGAGATTTGAATCTGGGACCGGTTGCGGCGCAAGCAGTAATCACTCCTCAGGATAGTTGGGAGAATTCCGGCCGGGCGCTACGATTCAAGGTTTCTCCTGCCGGAGTCGACCTGACCCTGGGTTTAGCCCAAAACGGAACCGACAGCGCGGCGACGACCGCCGATTTCGCCTACAGCCTGGCCGGAGTGGGGATTCATGGCGAGACCCTGTATCAGGCGAAGGGAAATCGCCGTTCAGATAAGAAGGATATCCTCAACTACTTGGTTGGTGCGGACTACAATCTGCCGGGCGGTTACTACCTGGCGCTTGAGTATTACCATAACGACCAAGCGTATCAGGATGCTACGGAGTTTAAAAACTACAGTACGAATCTGTTATACCAAGCTGGTCTTGATACAGCAAAACTAGCCGCGGCATCCACAGAAATACAAACGACAATGGTTAATCTGGCCAACAACGGCGGGATCACCCGTGATCATTTCTTCATTCGGGCCACCAAGGGGTTCGGGGACAATATCAACACCGAATTGTTACTGATTGTCAACCCCGGCGACGGCAGCCTGGTGGGTCAGCCGCTGTTTGAGTATACCTGGCAGCAGAATACGAAGATGTTCGTCAAGGGAATGCTGGCAACTGGCGGAACGGACAGCGAAGCCAACCTGCTCCCGACCAAAGCCCAATGGAACCTGGGACTGAAGGTCAACTTTTGATGGAACCAACAAATGATACGTTTGAGAGACTCAACTAGGGGGTAGGGTTATGTCGGATGGAATATTGACGCATTTCGGCCGCTGGTTGATACGCAGGCGCTGGTGGGTGCTGGCAGCCTGGTGCCTGTTGGTGCTGGGCGGAATTTATTGCACCCCCAGGGTGGACGGCATTCTCCGGGGGGACACCAAGATCCCGGGCGGAGAAGCAGCCGAAGTCACGGAGCTGCTCAAGAATAACTTCGGGAACCGCTTCGGTTACGAGCTGGTGGTGGTTTTTCACAGCAAGACCCGAAACTACGATGAGCCCGAGTACCAGGCGGCGGTGGAAGCAGTCCAACTGGGCTTGAGGGATTCGTTAAAGGTTAATACGGTTTACACCTATTATGATACGAATAGCGCCGATCTTGCAAGCAAGGATCACCACAGTATCCTGGGCCTGGTAGAGCTGGATGTTGAGAATGTTTTCAACTCCCAGCAGGCAGTCCCGGAGATTCGCCGGATCATCGCCGGGACCAAAATCCCCAAATGGCTGACTGTCTATGTGACCGGGGAGGGCGCTACTTATTACGATATGATTCATTCCTCGGCTCGGGACGCTTTTTGGGCCGAGTCCCGGTCATTCCCCATCGTCCTGGTGATCCTGGTATTCACCTTCGGAGCGCTGGTTGCCTCGGGAATTCCTGTGATCTTGGGACTGGTCGCGGTCTCCATCACCATGGGTGTGGTCTATCTGATGGGGATGCACACTTCGATGTTCATCATTGCAAAGAACGCGGTGACGATGATCGGTTTGGGGGTGGGGATCGATTACTCCCTGTTTATGGTCAGCCGTTTCCGGGAAGAGTTGAAAAACGGGATGGACCCTCATGAGGCGGCGGTGGCCATCATGTCCACCTCCGGCAAGACGGTGCTCTTCTCCGGGACCACGGTAGTGATTGGACTCGCCTCGGTATTTTTGGCGGGAATGCCCTTCCTTGACTCCATGGCTGCAGCAGCCATCGCTGTTGTGGTTGTATCGGTTCTGGCCGCTCTTACCTTGCTCCCGGTGCTCTTTTATTGGATGGGGGAGCGGATTAACTGGCCTAAGTCGCTCTCGGGTTTGATCAGCCGCTCCAAGAGCGGCCGCGTCTGGCACAGACTGGCTACCCGGGTTATGAAATATCCGGTAGCATTCTTCCTGGGCACCCTGGCCATCCTGCTTTTGGCCTCCCTGCCGCTTTCCCATATTAAAACCTATACCCCGACCGTGGTCGGGTTGCCTCGCGGTGTCGAGTCGCGTTTGGGCTTTGAGCAACTGCAGGCTGATTTTGTCGCCGGAAAGATGTCGCCCATTGACATCGTCGTGGAGGCTCCGGCAGGCCAAAGCATCTGGTCGCGGGAGTCCGTTACCAGGATCTATCGCTTTTCCCGTCTGATCGGAAGTGACCGGCGGGTCTCCAAGGTAGAGGGAATCGTGGATGTCGATCCCAAGTTGACCCTGGCGGATTATTTGAAACTTTACTGCGGTAGCGAGGGTATTTCCGGATCGGATAATATCTTTGCCCAGATGATCGGATCATACGTGGACAACAGCGGTCAAGGCCGGCAAACATTGCTGCGAGTAACCACCGTCCCCGAACCGGGTTCCATGGAATCCCGCGCACTGGTCAAGGCGATTCGGGCAGAGCTCGTCTCGAAGGCCTTCGGTGGTTCCGGCTACCGGATCTTGGTGGGCGGCGGATCCGCCAACGATGTGGATCTGGATCAATCGCTCATGGGAAAACTTCCTTTAATCATCGGATTGGTTTGCGTGATTACCTTCATTATCCTGATGATTCTGTTCCGTTCGATTTTAATCCCGCTCAAATCCATCTTCATGAATGTGCTTTCGGTCCTCGCCAGTTTCGGACTGTTAGTCCTGACTTTCCAGGACGGTGCGATCACCTACTTGACCGGCCTCGTGGCTCCCGGAGGAATCTCCAGCGTTATCCTGGTGATGCTTTTTGCAGTTCTATTCGGACTTTCGATGGATTACGAGATCTTCCTGACCCTGCGGATCAAGGAGGAGCACGATAACGGCAATAACAATGAGGAGAGCGTTGCCTGGGGCCTGGAACGCACCGGAGGCCTGGTGACCAGCGCCGCTCTTATTATGGTGGCGGTTTTCGGCGCCTTCGTCTTTACCAGCATGATGCTGATCCAGGAGTTCGGCCTGGGGTTGGCCGCCGCTGTCTTTCTCGACGCCACGATCATCCGGGTGTTATTG
>DASVMB010000355.1:0-2487 GCA_036384575.1 Bacillota bacterium | reverse complement strand
TATTTTGATGATTCTTTTGCTACAGCGCCAGATCCGACAATGGTGGCGTTAAAGGCTTTTCATGAACCGATCGTGCTTATCGCCGGAGGGGCCGATAAAGGTGCCGACTTCTCCGGTTTAGCCGAGGCGATTTTAAAAAGTACCGTCCACACCGTTATTCTGATTGGATTGATGGGTCCGAAGATCGGATCCGCCATTCTTCAAACCGCCGCAAAACTTGGTCTTCCCAGCCCCCGGCTGATTAATGGCGGGCCGGACATGGAAAGTATCGTCTCAACAGCCTCCGCCCAGGCAGCTTCAGGTGAAATAGTTCTATTATCAACAGCCTGCGCCAGCTTCGGTATGTTCAAAAATTATAAGGAACGGGGAACCCTTTTCAAACAGGCAGTAATGAAACTTTAGTTTTTTCTCGGAAGGAAATTGCTACCCCAGCTAGAAATTATTTCATGGAATGAATTTCATAAAAAAGGTACCACGGTCAAAAAAATAAAATCCATTCAATTCAAATTACGGGAGGTTCCTAAGTTGCAAATTCGTAAATCCATCATCTTCGTTCTGGTTTTCCTGCTTATTGCCGGCTTTGGGGCGGTACAAGCCGGCGCCGCCCAATCGTCTACTCCATCCACTGTCTATGAAAACTCTGCCGCCGGCATTCGGATCGAATATCCGCAAAACTGGGAGTTGCAGGAGGGGGTCATGGGTACCTTGGCTTCATTCCTATCCCCGGTGGAAGATTCCAGTGATATTATGCGGGAAAATGCAAACATCGTCGTTCAGGATTTAAGTAAGCAGCCAATGACTTTGGATCAATACACCGAGCTTAGCATCACTCAATTAAAACAACTGATTACTGATTTTCATGAGGAAACCTCCGAGAAAACGACTTGGGCTGAAAATCCGGCCTATTTATTGGTTTTTTCGGGCAAACAAGGACAGTATGACTTGAAATGGAAAATGATCTGGACGATCAAGAACAATGTGGCCTATGTGGTGACTTTTACTGCTCAGGCAGAGAAGTATGACGCTTTCCTGGCCCAAGCCGATCAGATCTTCGGCTCTTTCACCATCCTTCGCTGAGGCCAACCCTGGTCGCCCGCCAATCAATGAAGATTCACCTACCTTTCCCCCTTTCGGGAAAGGTATTTTTATTTTGAAGCCGTATTCCCCGAAGACCATTAATATCATTGAACTTCGGATTATCCCACCCGCTTTTTATGCTGCTTAGAACCATGAAACTCCAGTGAATAATCGTACCAGGACGGCGTTAAACTAATTTCGCTTCCCAACTTATTTTGCAGGGTCAACGAGGTGAAGTGAATGTCGGAAGAGGAAGAACTGGAAAACCGGGTTCAGGGTTGCCGTGGCTTCGAACCGGTTTTGGTAAACAGCAATTCGGAGAGCTCTGCCACAGATAAAACCGCATCTGATTGCGGCTCGTGTGTATACTTTGACAATATGGAATGCAAAGTCTTAAAATGAGGTCCCTTTTTAGAGTGGCTTGTTAGAACTACACTCCGTAAAAACGCTTTCCCGGTGGAAATCCTTGTTTCTATCCGCCGGGAATATTTTTAAGTGTCGAATTCGCAAGTGAGGGATAAGATTGATGGATATAAAAAGTAGCAAACCTGGCAATTCCGTTATTCAGGAATGCCCGGAATACCATGCTATTCAAACCTTAGGCCATCCGGCATCGGAGTATAACACCGGGGATCGAATCACGGATTACACTGTCATGAATGATGCCATCATAAATGATGAAGGTGAGGAAACCGGTTGTGATTCCTGCATCCATTTTAACCGTGGCAATTGCGGTGCATTTAACCGTAAAAACTAATGCGGCTTAGAATTGTTTGTTATGGTTGGGTTGCTTTGCAACTATCTCGGCAGCTTCCATCAAAACCATGAGGGCATCCGCCCGGACTTGACGGTCATCCCGCGACAATCTGGCAAAAATCTCCCCTTCCGGGCTTACCGCGTATCTGCCTTTCAGTTTGGTCAGGGCGATAGCGACAGTATCGGCCTTACAGCGCTCACACGAACAAAATTTGGGGTATTTGACCTTGAATTCATTATAAACTGCCAAAACCACGTCTTCCATATAATTCTTCATCCAAATCAACCCCTTAAAATTGCGGATTTTTAATCTCTCGTACCGTCACTGGTAAAACAATGGGCTGACCAGCCCGGATTTTTCGAATATCCGTTATCTGATTAAGGTCCTGCAGCAATTCAACGGTGGTGCCGTAACGCTTGGCAACCCTCCATAAGGTCTCCCCGGCTCCAAGAATATAAATCCGCTCTCCGGGAATCGGAATGACTAGTTCTGCCTGAGGCTTGATCTTCCCTGAATTCCCTAGTTTGTTCCGGGTAACAATCGTCGCCAGGTTCACCCCGTAACGCCGGGCAATGGCAGTTAAGGTATCGCCTTTACGAACACTATACCGTAATTCAAAAACTTTGTCGGTAAATCCCGATGGAATCTTGTCG
>DASVMB010000354.1:0-5606 GCA_036384575.1 Bacillota bacterium | reverse complement strand
GATAGAACCCGCCGTAAGAGGCAGCGAGGCTTCCAGTATGTAACCACCCTTATATTCCTTGACTTTATATACCATATCACCGGAGGATTTGGCGCCGCGCTTCAGGATATAATGAGTGTCCCCCGCTTGATAAGTCTCGGTTTTGCCGTTATCCTGATCGCAAAAGATCTCCACCGAGTCATTGGAGTTTCGGGTGGCATCGTTGATATCCGCCAACACATAAAGGTGTTGTTCATCCCAGCAAGCCTTAAAAGCTGCCGCAAGTGAACCGTTCCCCAATTTTACCGGCGTCCAGTTTAATATCTGCCATGATTGTTCGGTGACACCGTCAATGACCGGTGTTCCCCGGTAGATATCGAGATTTTGAGATAAAACCGGCAGTTTCCCCGGATCCACCATTCCCCAGTAAGCCGGTTTGGCCTGGTACTTTTGATCAAAGGGTAATGGCGCGTCCCTACGGGGAACCGGCCGGTTGTGCAACCAGGTGTGTTCATCGGTGAAGCCCCAGAAGGTAACATTACTGATGGAATCTTTCAGCTTGCGAAGTTCGTCGAATAACTCCCGGTAACGGTGACCCTGTAAGTTGATGATCTCGCCCGGAACTTGCTGATAGGAAGCAGTATCGTTCGTATAGACGCTCACATCCAACTCGGTGATCTGGTTATCCAGGCCCAATCCGGCAAAGAGTTTGATGGATTGGTCGATCAAAGCGATGGATGGATCGTTGATATTCATATGCATCTGATGTCCGACGCCGTCGATGGGCACTCCCTTCGCCAGCATCTCCTTGACCAGTTTATACAGGAGGTCGCGTTTTGCCGGATCATGGGTGCTATAATCGTTGATATAGAGCTTGGCATCGGGTCCGGCCACTTTGCGGACAATACGGAAAGCGGTTTCGATATAGTCGGCTCCTGCGATCTGGTACCACGTATTGTTGCGCATCCCATTGGGCTGGCTGGGATCGATCACTTCGTTCACTACATCCCAGGACTTGATCTTGCCCTGGTATCGCTCGGCGATGGCGGTGATATGTTTCTCCAACCTTTGCAGAAGTAACTTTTTGTTGGCCTCCCGTTTCGCCGGGTCCGTCTCAAGCGTCATATCTTTACCGTCGGGATCCTTAAAGAACCATTCCCCCACCTGTTGGTGCCAGACCAGGGTATGAAAACGAATCTCCATATGATTATCGATGGCGAACTGAACAATGCGGTCGGGGTTGGTCCAGCTGAAAACGCCCTCCATCGGCTGGATCGAACCGGGCTTCATGGCATTCTCCGCCACGATGCTATTAAAGTGTTTCTTTAACAATTCGCTTTGAACCCCCGTCAGCTGGTCGGGTTCAACCGCCGCTCCGATGGCGAAACAATCGGCGAAAACATCCTTGAGTGCCGGAATATCGGTTTCGATGGCGCTTTCCGGCGGAGCCACAGTCATTTCAATCGTCACATGATCCACGTAAAAAGCCTCGTTTGGATTAGAACTCTCCACATAGAATAGTTGATCGCTCATCTCTTGATTTACGGGATAGACACCGGAGAGTTTGACCCACTCGGTATCGGCCACGGTTTGCTCTGCCACCGTCTTCCAGCCGGTTGCTCCGCCGGCCGGTTTTTGCTCCACTGTAAACTTGATGGTACTTGGAGAAGCCGGAGCGCTCACTAACTTGACGAAACCAGTGATCGTATATACGCCGCCCTTTTTAAAGATACTGTTCACATTTAAGCTCGGCCCGTGCCAATTGGCCGTACGGTTGGTCGTCATCAAACTGGCCTTACCGGACTGGGCCGCTTCCGTGACCGGGGATAACATTACCCCCTGCCCCCGCGGGATCCATCCTCCGAGATCACCTTTTTCAAAGTCATATTTTAAATCGCTGTCACTTGCCGCAGTCCCTTGCGGCACTCCCCATAGAAACATCAAACAAAATGCCATAAATAGCGGGATGAATAACCTGGTTTTTTTGATCATACCCATTACCCTCCTTAGTCACTCTTTCACGCTTCCCCCATTCAATCCGGCCACGAAGTACGTCATCATCTTCCTTTTCGTTGCGATAACCGATGTTTTCCCGAAACTATAAATTAAGCATTCATTTGTCTCAATTATATCATATTAGAAAATTATGGGATCTAGGACCGACCGCTCATAACGTGAACGGTACCGCTAACTTGATCACCGGAATGACACAAAAAAACCGCGGCAGTCACCGGATGGCGGCTCCGCGGCAAACCTTTTTTACTCTTAGGTATGTCCGGTCAAAGGATAGGCAAATTCCCCGGTCAAGCGGACTGAAGCAGATTTGATAAAAAGGGTATCGTCCGGATCTTCATAGGGATGACATTGGATAGTCAGATCCTCAAAGTGGGGGGTAAAATAGAAAACCGCCTTGGTGATGTCCCGGTGCGCCACTCTTTCAAAAATCGGTCTGAACTCCGGCTTCCTTGCCCCGATCACATCATAGAGGTGAAGTCGCGCCCCCGCATCATCATCCTGAATTTTATAGATGATCAATAACTCCAGATCGTCTAGATAGTAGAGATCCCGGGGAAACACATTCAGGCAATGCCAGGCCAGGATCGACTGGGCTTGATCCACATCTATCGTAGGGGATATGGGGCGTCGCTCATGGATCAGCCTTTTTAGGATCATCAAGTCATTACTGTTCCCAAGATCCAGCCTCCGGAAGCCCCCGGAAAAACGGCCCGGATCCCCAATTTCAGCAGTGAACCGGCTTTCCTGTACCGGAACAAAGCCGAACTTGGGATAGAAATCGAGGACGGAACGGTTGGCAAAGAGATAAATCAGATCACATTGATTCTCGTACTCACTTAGAACCCTCCGCATTAATTGGGCCGCAAGCCCCCTTCCCCGGAATTCGGCCTCGGTCATCACCGTTCCGATCTGAACCGCACTGAACCTCTGCCCCTTAAAAATAAGATCCAGCCTGCTGGCGGAGACGTTGGCCACGATCCGGTTCCCCTCCGCGAAGGAATAGCATACATACCGGTCATTCCAAAAACCAAGCTGATACCATTTTTCAAAGTCAATTCCAAAAGTCTTACCGGCTAATTCATTAAAGCTTAAGCGGTAAGCGGGGTCATTTTTGTAGTCGCTGATGAAATGTAACGTCATTTTGTACCATCCTTCTTTAGGACTGCTTCAATTTTCAATGCATCCATTTCCGAATCCGCCTTCCAAAACTCAATGATGGTTTTTTCCATGGAAAAGTTCGCCGGATCACCGCAATAGCCTAATGGATCCCATGTGTTTTGCGGCTTTAAATCCTTCACCAATTTTGTATTCACCTTTTGAGGGTAATATGTATACATGACAGCTGTTTCAATAGCCCCGGCGTGATAATCCGGTTCATATCTACCTTCTCGTGGCGAGGGGAAAGCCGGCGGATTTTCCACCTCAATATCGAGTTTTCCCAGATAATACACATGGAGGTCCGTATCATCGTTTGCTGTTTTTATGGATTGCTCGATGATATCTACATGGGTAGGGTCTCCATGGGCATTCAAAACAAAAACATACTTGAAACCCCATGAATTCAAAGAAGTAAAAATATCGACCAACATCGCTTGAAATGTTTCCGGCCTGACTGAAAATGTACCCGGATATTTTTTTACATCATTACTTATTCCCCAATAATACGGCGGTGCAATAATCGAATGGATCCCCTTTTGCTGCAATTTCTGTCGCAGAAATCTAGAAGCCAAATAGGAACAATAAACATCCGGACTCAAATCCATATGGGGTCCATGTTCCTCAATAACGCCGATGGGGAATAAGACGATATCCCCGTTATCTGCCGATTCTTTAACCTGTACCCAGGTCATTTCAACCATTGTATCTTCAAAAATTGATAAGTTGGATTGGGCTCCATAAGTCAATGCTTTTGGCACATGCGCGTGACTCATCGTTGCCACCTCTTTCAGATTTTTAAAATTTCTTTAGACTAACCCTTATAGGCTACTAGAACCGCACCACTGCCTCTGGGTCGAATATTTTCATGGAACACCTTCACTTCATTAAAACCAGCCTTGAAAAGCAGCTCCTTCTGAATCTCTACCGTAAACGGAATATCGATATGATAATGTCCGCTCTTGCAAACCGGCAAACCATTGATGATCCGCTTGTAACGCGCTTGGTACTGTTCCATCATGGCCCGATCTACCATAAAATCCGACTCGACATACATGCCCCCCGGTTTAAGACTACGGTGAATCTTGCGGTAAAGCCCGGTTTTCGCTTCTTCTTCCAAGTGGTGCATGGTATTGACGGAGATCACATAGTCATATGCGGCGTCGGGATACGCCCAAGTCAGATAGGAGTCGCGAACTATCTCTAACTGATCTTTATACTCCTGATAATGATCCCTTAATATGGCCAGCATCTCATCGGAAAGATCCATACAGCAAACCCGGGCATTGGGGATTCGCTCAAACAAGTATTGAAGCTCCAGTCCGGTACCGCAGCCGAGGTCAAGAATTTTTAGCTGTCGGTCGGTTTGAAGAAGAGCCGCCATTGCGCGCTGATATACCTTGGAATCATGGCCTATCTCATTCATATGAGCTTCATAGCCATCGGCGCGCCGGTTAAAAAAATTCCCCATCTCCTCAGCATCCGGCAAGATGCCAAAATCCCATTCCGGATTGGGTAAAGTCTCGATGTGATAGAGCCGGTAATAATCAAACTCCATCATCTTTCCGTCATAGGGTAGTGTCCGGGTATTTACATAGACAAAGCCCAGTTTCTCAATGACCCTTCGGGAAGCAGTATTGGATGGCTTAATGATTGCAGACAACATGTCAAGGCCTACTTTCTCAAACGCCTGCCAGATGATGGCCCGGCCTGCCTCGGTAGCATATCCGTTCCCCTGATACGGGTCGGCGATAGCATAGAGGATTTCCACTTCACCATCGATCTCCTTTTTGGGCGCAAAACCGATTAGGCCGATGCAGACCCCGTCTTGCCGCCGTTCAATGGCTAAAACCTGCATATTCTGTGTTGACCGACACTTACCGTTGATCCATTCAATCCATGATTCTGCCTCAGCTTCATCCACAAGGATCATATCCGACATCCAGTAGGCGACATTCGGTTGTTGACTGTTCAAGGCCACCTGCCCGGCATCGTCTTTATGAAAACTGCGCAGAACCAGACGGGGTGTTTCAATAGAAATAGACATCATAAAAAACTCCTTTCGATATTGAATATCTGACTAGTCTGATATTCAACTCATTCGAATATCAGACCCGTCTCCAAACCTAAAGCAAGATTGAGATCTTTGTAGTCATTTTCCTGCCCTCCTGCGTTCGGGAAGAGCAGATCGTCCTCCCTTATGAAATCAGGTAAGACAGGTCGGTCGCCGGCATGGAAATACCTCCTTATGGAATTTTAGCTAATTGTGTAAATTTAAATCCCATTTTAGCTATTCATTGGGTCAACCACCCCTATCGGGGCTGTCTCAAAAGCAAACAATGGATAATCGTCCTTATCCCCACCAGGCCCTAAAGGACCTGGCTACGCCCGGAAAAATCATCTCAAGCCCCATGAATGGGGCTGGGTAATACATCCAGTTCTTCCCAGCCCGTTTT
>DASVMB010000353.1:0-3074 GCA_036384575.1 Bacillota bacterium | reverse complement strand
GCCGGGGCTTTTCTGAGGCGCCATTCACCATGCGATTCTCTCGAAGAACTGTGACTATTTTGGGTTTCATGTTTTTGTCACAGTTCTGTTTTGTTCCACCAAAGGATCGGAATATTTCCTTTAAGTGAGGAATTCATGTTATATCCGCAACCCATGAATCGTTTGATCCACGAGCTTTCCAAACTGCCCGGAGTGGGACCGAAAACCGCCCAGCGGCTGGCTTTTCATATCCTGACCCTCTCCCGTGAAGAGATCGACAAGTTAGCGGAAAGCCTGGTCGAGGCGAAGCAGAAACTGATCTTCTGCGAGACGTGCGGCCATTTGACAGAAGTCTCTCCATGCCAGTTATGCAGCGATCCCGGCCGGGACCAGACTTTGCTTTGTGTAGTCGAGGAAGCAAAGGATGTTATCGCTATGGAGAAGACCCGGGTCTACAAAGGACAATATCATGTTCTTGGAGGCGCCATTTCACCGCTTGAAGGCATCGGCCCGGAAGATTTGCGGATCAAGGAACTTCTGCAGCGAGTGGCCGGCGGAAAGTTTGGGGAAGTGATCGTCGCCACCGATCCCAATGTAGAAGGGGAGGCGACAGCGCTGTACCTTAGCAAAATCTTACGGCCGCTCGGTGTGAAAGTAACTCGATTAGCCCGGGGCTTACCGGTGGGCGGGGATTTGGATTACGCCGATGAGATCACCTTGGGTAAGGCGATGGAAGGCCGGACCGAGTTGTAGCTGCAAGAATATCATGGTTTCGACATGCCGATGTATAAATTTTCCTTCCAGTGTTGATAATATTATTGTCGTTGCTGTTGCAAATCGATTACGGCAGCGTCTCGCAGTAAATTTCCGCCGTGACCCTATGAATTATAGGTTTGGCCAGGACGGTTCTTACGGCGAAAGATTGATAGATGGAGGGAAAATCATGAAAACCCAGTCCGGGCAGGAACGGAAATCCTTTTGGCGTCGGTTTTTTAAGAATTTCGTCCAAGCATTTCGCTGGGATGAAGATCCGGCAACCCAAAACACCCCCGATTTGTTGGAGAATCTGGAAAGCGCGCAACGGGAGTGGCGATATGCGAAATTGTATTTCAATTGCGTCACTGATCCCGATCTGATTGATCACGCCATCTTTCATCTTGGAGCCACTGAACGCAAGTATGTTTATTTGTTAAAATGTGCCCGGGAGACCGGGCTCCAGATCGATGACTATCAATCCAATATCAAGTACCACCCAGGATAAAGTTTTGGTTTTGTAGACAACCCCTTCTAAAGGCCGCCCCTTTTCAATACAATTTTACCAAGGGGGGGTTGTAACATGTCGAACGGATTAATCCTGGCGTATCTTGTGATTTTGGCGCTACTTTATGTTCTGGGGAAAAATTTTTGGAAACCGTTGTTCGTACTTTTTAGTCTATTTTTTCAGGGCGCTTTGGGGGCATTGGGTTTATATCTTTTCAATATGGTTGCCGCGGCTTGGCAGGTTGAGGTACCGTTAAATCCATTTAACGCCCTATTTACCGGATTTTTGGGAGTTCCGGGATTATTGGCTTTACTGGCGCTACGTTATTGGATCAAGATTTAGAGGAGGGTGGCAGCGGCTCCTTTTCTTTGTTTCAAATCATCGCCCAAGAATCGGACCACGCTCGTATCCGCTAAAGTACCTCAACCGGGACAGACACGAATCCGCACTGTAGGGCATAGGTTAATAACAGGATCCACTGCATGAAGGCCTGTTGCGGAATCCTTGCAGGAGTTAAGAAGCGAGCGGAGGTAAAACAATGACCGTTCCAATATGTTTTGGTTGTGGCGGTAACGCTCCCGATGGATTGAAAATTTACGGTCAGTATCTCTGTCCCGATTGCGAGGCTCAATTAATCCGGAGCAAGGCCGGTAAACTCGATTACCAGCATTGGATCGATTGTTGCCGTAAGCTTTGGGAAGAATTGAAAATCAATCTGGACGACTCAGATACATCAGTGGAATAATTTAATTTTTTACGTAGAAACATTTCGGCATTTAGGTGCCGTATTTTTATTTATACACTCCCATCCCGAACTTTTCCCCGGATGGTTTTTCCCTGGCATTTAATCTTTTCCTGATGTTTCCCTCTGGATGTATATCCCGGTTCAACCAATGAGAGCTAGAATCGGATCTTTTTCCATATGATGATAGAGAAGGTTCCCCCGAAATACTCCAGGCCCCGGGTTACTCTTAGGGAAAAAGAGGAAAGCTCCCTGAAAATGTCGAATAAGATTTCAATGCGACAAAACCGGTCCCAATCTCAGGCTCCGCTCTTGGAGGAGCTGCTACGATACACCCGCCGGCCCTTACGCCCGTTTCATATGCCGGGGCATAAGGCTGGGCTTGGACTGGAAGGTATTTGGAAACGCCTTGGTTTTCCAGCCAGACTCGACCTGACAGAAATCTCTGCTTTCTGCTGGGAGAGTTCCCTACAAGCCGCAGAACAACTGGCTGCCCAGTTTTACCAGGCGGACCGGAGTTATTTTCTGGTGCAAGGGGCATCCCAAGGGATTCTCTGCGGCATGTTAGGGGCTTTTCAACCCGGGGATACGGTTCTGGTCGGCCGTAATTGCCATTTATCGGTGATCCATGGCTTGATCTTGGGCGATCTGAACCCGGTCTTTCTAGAGGTGGATTGGGTTCCCGAATGGGGTCTTCCAGCCGGAATCCGGCCGGACATATTGGCTAAAGCGCTCAATGAACATCCGGACTCCAAAGGCTTAATCGTTACCAACCCTACGTATCAGGGAATTGCCAACCGGCTTCATACCTATCGGGTGGAACTCGGTGACCGTACCCTCATGGTGGATGAGGCCCACGGAGGTCATCTGGGTTGGTGCGGGTTGAACGGTTACGATGCCTGGGAAGACGCTGACATTTGGGTTCAGGGAACCCACAAGATTTTAGGTTCTTTAACCCAGACAGGGATACTCCATCTCCGGGAAGGTCGGATTGACCCGGACCGGGTCCAACGCTGTTTGGAATGGATCACTACCACAAGTCCGTCTTACATTCTACTGGCTGCTCTTGATTCCAACCGTCGCTGGCTTTTC
>DASVMB010000352.1:0-3169 GCA_036384575.1 Bacillota bacterium | reverse complement strand
GTTAGAAAGGATTTTACGCCCCCAACGTCAACTTAAATTCAAACATCCGCGAAAGCTGGCTCGAAATAGAGTGATTACTGACTCGAATCAACTGTGGGAAATGGATATCAAGTATGGTTACATTGCTGGTGAAGATCGGTTTTGTTTACGCCGGTTATGAGCCGTTTGCCAAAAAACTCCTTGACGCCAGCGGCTTTTCGCCAACCAAGGTATTCAAGGTGGAGACCACGAATGTGCCAGCCATTCTCGAACAGCAAACCAGAGTGTTGGCGGAGAAGTTCGGCACTCAAGCCAAAGAAGTGGAGTGGGAAACCCGCTTTAATCAGGTAACCGGCGATATTCTGAAAAGGTCCGGGCAGAAAAAGGTCGCACAAATCAAGGTTTTGGTCCAGCAAAATCAGCAGGAGTTTGTCAAATGGCTGGGTTATGATATCGTGGGAGTTTTTAGCGCCGGAGAGCTGAGTCCGGCCAAGGTGATGGAGTATTCCAAATTGGGACCGCAATTGATTATTGATAATTTTCATAATCCGCAAGGAAAGCCTATTGTCGAAGTCGCCAAATGTGATTACGTGGAATTAATCAATTTTCCATCGGCCAAGGCACCGACCTTGATTGTTTAAGGAAATGCGGGAAAACTCGGGTTATAAAAGATAAGACAACCGGCTGCCCGATGCAGGCGCAGCCGGTTTATTGTTACATGATTACTTCCCATGAGTCTTCAGATAGGGAAGTTGTCCGATATTATCTTTGGGTCGGATAAGTATAGTTCATGAATTCATCATGAACCCTTTTTAACAATTCCGGAATTGTTAAATTCTGGGGGCAATGTTTGGCGCAAATACCACAAGCTACACATTGATCTGCACCGGAACCCGCAGGCACCAAACTGCTTTGATATACTGCCTTATCGATCACATGCGATTCCATTAAATGTTGACTGTTATATAACTTGAATATTTCCGGAATTGCCACCCCGCGGGGGCATGGCATACAATATTCGCAGCCGGTGCAGCCAATGCTCTTTTTCGCTTCATAAGCCTTGCGAATCATCTGAATCAAATTTAAATCTT
Organism: Bacillota bacterium; assembly: GCA_036384575.1. Classification (GTDB taxonomy): domain Bacteria; phylum Bacillota; class UBA4882; order UBA8346; family UBA8346; genus DASVMB01. The sequence goes on along the minus strand of DASVMB010000352.1, from coordinate 2,099 downwards.
CTTCTGACATCACATTGGAAGCTGAATGCTCAAAAATCTTCAAATTATCCTTTAACTGCTGCAAAGAGCTTGTACCACTTAAAATTACGGATACTTCCGGCATATTGTAAAGCCACCGGAAACACCATTCTACCAAGGAGCGCTTTTCAGAATATTGATTGATCAAATCCTGCGCTTCCTGTGGAAGGTACTTGAGTATATAACCTCCTCGGAGCGGTTCCATGATAACTGCCGCCAAACCTTTGGCTGCGCCATAGTTCAAACCTGCAACGCCAACTTGTTGTTTCTCATCCAAGATATTAAGCTGTATTTGAAACATTTCCCACTCATAGGCGTCTGCGATTTCTTTAAATGCCTTTAAGGTATTGTGAATCGAAAAAGCTTTATGAACTATTTTCCCTTTTTGCACCATTTTATCGAGAAAAGTTAAACCGTCAAATTTTTTAACCTTTTCCCAATTGCCATGATTCATATTATGCAGCAGATATACATCAATATGATCGGTTCCAAGTCGCAGCAATTCTTCATCCAGATATTTTTCAAAGTCTTCGTATTTCGCAATGTTCCAAATGGGACTTTTGGTGGCTAAATAAGTTTTGTTGCGGTAGCCATCCTTCAAAGCCTTTCCCGTAATCCATTCGCTATCTTTATAAATATAGGCGGTATCAAGATAATTTACCCCATGATCGATAGCATAACGGATCATTGCAATCGCTTCTTTTTCATCCGCAGGTAACCGCATGCAACCCAGGCCAAATCGAGATACTTTCATCCCTGTTTTGCCATATTGGACATACTCCATCCGGTTTCACCTCGTTCATATTTTATACGAGCCATCGTTTTAAATACATCTGTCGTTAAACCACATGATGAGCCATGAGGCTCTTAGCGCAATCAATCAAGGTTTCCTCTGCCGGGCGCGGGCGCCACCCCAGTATACGCTGGGCCTTTTCCGGCGTATGGCGGTGTTTTCTCCCCAGTCCCGGCATTACGGAACGAAGCCCAGGCTCAAAAAGCGCCAGGAGCCGAAACACAAAATCCGGCATGGTTCGCGCCGGGACCTTGCTGGCCGGGATCCCAAGCTTCGAGCGCAAGGTCTTCGCGATGTCGGTCATCCACATGAACTCGCCAACCGCAATAAATCGTTCTCCGGCTGCCTGGGTTGACATCATCGCCCGGATATGCACATCGACAAGGTCACGCACATCCACGACTTCGAACCCCAGACGGGGAACGGCGGGAAAACGCCCTTGCAAGAGGCGGCCGATCACCTGTACCGAACCCACGGTATCTGCCGCTAATACCGGACCAAACACTGCACCCGGCAGGATCGTCGTCAACGTAGTGGGACCATCATGCTCCTCCTTCATGAATTGCCAGGCAGCCAGCTCGGCAAGGGTCTTTGACTTCCGGTAGGGATTCAGGGTGTTGTCCTCGGGGTCGGTCCAGAGGGACTCATCAGTAACCCGATTTTCGCTGTATGATGACGGGCTAGCGGCAGCACACGCAGATGTTATGACTACGCGCTTGACCCCGGCGTTGGTGGCGGCACGCAAGACTCGCAGTGCTCCGTCACGTGCGGGAACAATCAATTCATCCGGGTTTTTGGGGTTGTCCCTGCCAAGCGGAGAGGCCACATGAAGCACATAGTCGCATCCTGCTACCGCCTCAGCCCAGCCAACATCCGAAGTCAGATCGGCGGCGAAAAAGGTTAAGCGATCCCGGGGATCAATAACGGTGGAAATGGCGGCCCGTACCGCTTGCTCCTTTGACAGGCTGCGCACGGTGGTACGCACTGTAAAACCGCGCCTTAAAAGCTCAACAAGGCACCAGCTTGCGACAAATCCGGACCCACCCGTCACTAAAACAGTCTCAGCATGATTCGGAATTTGTTTTGTCATCATCAAAAGAAACCTCCTTGAACATATTCCTTATAGATTCTTTGCTGTTCATCATTATAACTTGAAATACCTAATGCAGATATAACACTATCGCTAAAAAATTGCCTAATCCCGCAAAAAGTAAAAGCCGCCCGCCGGTTGGAATAAGCGACAGGCGGGCAGCTTCATCAAATGTACATGTTTTAATTGCCGCTGTTA
>DASVMB010000351.1:0-5661 GCA_036384575.1 Bacillota bacterium | reverse complement strand
GTTGCCGGGGGCTTGATCCCTTCCGGCTCAGACGGCGCTGTAGATGGCCGAGTAAGCGGGTTTTCAGGTTGTTCCTTGGTTCCTTTGGGAATTGTTGCGGCTGGGCCAGATGTCGAACGAACCGCAGGTGTCGGACTGGTTGGGTTCTTTCTTACCCAAGTCGTCGTTCCATCCGCAGGTACCGTGGTGGCCTTTGGCAGCAGTTGAGCTTTGGCTGCCGCTTGCTGAGCCCGGGCTCGCTTGATCCGATCCGCGAAATACGTCTCAAGAATCTTTCTCGCTACCGGGGCAGCCGTACCACTCCCCGATCCGCCTTGCTGAATCAGGACTATGACGACGATCTCCGGTTTATTGGACGGAGCATAACTGGCAAATAATGCGTCGTTATCCCCCGGCGGATGTTGAGCGGTACCGGTCTTACCGGCAACCGGAATGATATCCAGCGGAAATCCGCTAAAAGCGCCGCCTGCGGTACCGCCTTCATTAACAACATCCACTAAACCCTGTTGCACGATTTCCCGATCTTGGGGAGAGATATTCAGATCCATCGTCAATTGGCGGGAAAACTTCTTGATAACCTTCCCCTCGGGTGAAGTAATTGCCGAAACAACCTGAGGCCGGTAAACCTTGCCGCCATTGGCGATAGCCGCATAAACCTGGGCCAGCTGTATCGGGGTCACGGTCAAGGCGTTCTGGCCGATGGCCAACTGTCCGGTCTCAACCGGAGACCAGAACGATTCGCCTGAAGGCCTTCTCTTCTTTTTCCATTCCGGATCGGGAACCAGTCCCGAACTCTCTTGAGGGTATAGGTTGAGCCCGGTAGGCTTGCCCAAACCGAAAAAGCGGGCATACTGGGCGAGTTTCTCAGGCCCGACCAACCGGCTAAGCGCGGCCATCACCACGTTGCAAGAATTTTTTAGGCCGTCGATAACCGTCTCCCAACCATGCTCTCGCGGCCCGGAGGTCGCAGTTGAGATCCAGCAGGGCAACTTCTTACCCCAGACGATATCGTAACCATTACACAAAAATTTATCTTTAACAGTCACCTTATGTTCCATTAACGCCGAAAAGACGGTAATGGGCTTAAAGGTTGAACCGGGAGCGAAGGTACCCTGAGTATTCCGGTTTAAGAGTGCCTGCTCGGATCGGATTTTTTGATAGGCATCCTGAGGCATCGTACCGGCGAACAGATTCGGATCGAAACCGGGTTCGCTGACCATCGCCAAGATGTTTCCGTTGCGGGGATCCAGTGCGATTACCGCACCGGACTTGGCATTATGATACTTGGAGTATTTCTGGAGATATTCAAATTGATCCTTGAGGGCCTGTTCCGCAGCTTGTTGTAAGGTGAGATCGATGGTCAACCGCAGATTGTTCCCGGGAACCGAATCGATCTTATCCTTATCCAGCGGAATGCTACGGCCGGTGATGTCGACTTCAAAAACCTTGCCGCCGTCCTCCCCGCGTAGTGTATCCTCATAGGTCTTTTCCAGGCCGGTTTTTCCGATGATGTCCCCCATTCGGTAACCTTGATCTTTATACTTCTTCAATTCATCATCGTTAATCTCACGGATATAACCGAAAAGATGACTTGCTATTTCCCCGTAACGGTACCAGCGAACCGGAACCTCATCAACTTCGACACCGGGTAAGTTAAATTTCTCCTCTAAGAGTTTGATGGCGGTATCCGGCGGAATATCCTTGGCTATCGGCAAGTATTGATAGGGATTGCGGGGGTGTTTGGGATCCGGTTTCAACTTATCCATCAAAGTGGCTTTGGGAATATTCAGCAGACGGCTGAGTAAGGCGAGCTCCTCGGGTTTATTCTTGATGTCATCCGGAACCACCGAGACATTATGGGACAATCGGCTGGATACCAAAATCCGGCCTTTCCGGTCGTAAAAAATACCCCGGGGCGCATTGATTTTGATGGTTCGGGTCTGGTTAGCCCGGGATTTGACCATACTGGTGGCGCCTTCCAGGATCTGTAGATACCAAAGCCGGATCGTCAAGGTAACGAAGACAAAGATGACCAAACCCGCAAGAAAACGAAATTTTTGTTCCATTTAGTCTAAAACGGCCTCCTTATGAAGGCGTACCGTATCTTTCCCGAAAATTGAACACCTTTGGTCTATTCCTTACTGAACCGACGTTCCATACGCAATAGCAGATGATACACTATCGGCGCCAGCAGGGCGTTAAAAACGGCCAACGGTAAGATCGTAAAAAATAAGGTGCTGAAAAATTGATAATTTGCGTTAAAGGCTATATACATCAATATATTAAAGGATTCACAGACCAGTGTGCCGACAAAAACGGCGATCACCGGGACCAGTAAGTTGTCTTTGAAGATATTCTTCTCCATAAAACCGGCGCTAAAGCCGGCGGCCATTTTGGAAAGCGCTTGAACGCCGATGAGACCACCGCCGGATATCAGATCAACAAAGAGTCCTGCCCCTAAACCAAACAGCAGCCCGGCATCAGGTCCCCGTAATAGTCCGTAGGAGATGGCCATGATCAAGACCAGATCCGGAGTGACTTGCGCCGGCAGATGTAATGCTGCAAGCCAAGTCGACTGAATCGCCACGCTCAAAACCACCCCGATACTAAGGATTAACCAACGCATCGTTTGAACCTCCGGACGTGGTGGCGCCATTTGAATCCGTTTCTCCGGAATTGATGGCTGCGGCGCTGTTAGGCTGCTGAGTTTCATTCGTTTTCACGACATCATATTTGGTCTTGATTACATAAACCGTTTCCAACCGGCTTAGGCTGACTATCGGTTTAATATAGGCCACAGTAACCATGCTGTTGACCCGTTTTTTAAAACCGACCACCCGGCCCACCGGTAATCCCTTGGGAAACACCTCACTGGTTTCCGAGGTCACTATCAGGTCATTAATCCGTAATTCACTAAAGTAATTGTCGACTGCAGGCTGGATGGTACATTCACCCCGGATCCCGCCTCCGGTAATGATCACCATGTCCCGGGTACGATTGACAATACCGCCGATGTAATTTCCCTGACGGGGATCGGTAATCAAAATAACCTCCGCTGTGGTAGCCCGGACCTCTCCGATCCGGCCCACCACACCTTGAGGGCTGATAACAGCCATATTCCGGCGCAAACCGAAATTTGCGCCTTTATTAATGAGGAAGGCCCCATTCCAATTGCTGGGGTTCATTGAGATGATCTCGGCCGTCACTAGTTCATTGGGTTGTTCGGATTGAAACTTTAAAGCTGCCCGAAGACGATTGTTTTCGGATTTTAAGGAATCCAAACCGAGCTGCCGAAGCTTTAGGCCGGCGACCTCGTCTTGGAGCCGGTCATTTTCCTCTTTAAGCCGCGCCAGATGGGTAATGGTCTTCCAACTCTCATTCACCGTACGACCGCAAGAATTAAAGATGCTTTCGAGCGGAGTCATGGCGGTGTTTAAAAAATATTCCACTCTACCTTCATTGGTGCGTTGGTGAGATGTAACAAACACCACCCAGGTTAAGAGGAGGAAAACCAAAGCGATTAATATGACCCGGCGATTTTGAAAGAATTGGAACAAGAGTAGGTCACCCTCTAAAAAAAGATAACAACACCGAAATATTTAACTGGCTCCGACAGATGCAAAAGTTACTTGCCAAATCTAAGTTTACGCCATCTTTTTATTGGAGATCAATACCTTTTTTAAACTAAGATAATCACGTTCCAGGGCTATTCCGGTTCCACGGGCTACACAAGTCAAAGGATCTTCAGCAAGCTGAACCGGCATGCCGGTCTCCTCGGACAATAACCGATCAATCCCCCGGAGCAAGGCTCCGCCCCCTGCCATCACCAAACCTTTATCGAGAATATCGGCAGCGAGTTCCGGGGGGGTTCTCTCAAGCGTCATTTTGACCGCATCTACAATTCCCGAGATTGGCTCGGCCAGAGCTTCCTGAATCTCATGCCCGGTGACGGTAATGGTCTTCGGAAGGCCGGTCAGGAGATCACGGCCCCTAACCTCCATTGAATGTTCTTCTCCGTCGGGATAGGCCGACCCGATTTCTTTTTTAATCTCCTCCGCGGTGCGTTCACCCACCATCAGATTGTAATTGCGCTTGATATAATGGCTGATGGCTTCATTCATTTCATCACCGGCAATCCTCAATGAGCGGCTGGAGACGATTCCGCCCAAGGAGATAACGGCCACCTCTGTGGTGCCTCCCCCAATGTCGATGATCAGATTCCCTGTGGGATCCTCAACCGCCAGTCCCGCTCCGATAGCAGCAGCCATCGGTTCCTCAATTAGAAAAACCTCGCGCGCGCCGGCCTGTAAACCGGCATCCATCACCGCACGTTTTTCTACTTCAGTCACTCCGGAGGGAACACCGATGATGATCCGGGGCGATAACACCCCGATATTCTTTCCGGCCTTCGTGATGAAATAATGCAACATCTTTTCGGTGACGTCGAAGTCGGCGATTACTCCGTCTTTCATGGGGCGAACGGCGACAATATTACCGGGTGTCCTGCCTACCATCTGTTTGGCTTCGTTCCCCACAGCGAAAATATTGTTGGTCTCCTTTTCAATCGCCACCACCGTGGGTTCCTGAAGTACAATACCCCGGCCTTGGACATAGACCAAGGTATTGGCAGTGCCGAGATCAATTCCCATATCTTTTGCAAAGCGGCCTAAGATCGATTTAAACATCTGATTTTTCCTCCCAGATCATAGTGAATTAAGCAAGTAAAGTATGTAGGTACCGATCTGTCGCGGGGCGGGCTATCTAGTTGCATGGCCGCCTGGCAATTTTTTCCGCGGTGGTGGTGCGCTTGAAATCAAGGTTAAACCAGCTGACCGCGTTCCTTGAGACTCACGTATCGAGTATCACCAAAGATGACATGATCGATAACCGGAATTCCCAAAAGTTCGCCGGCATTCCGGAGCCGGCTGGTCAAGGCCAAATCGTCCTGGCTTGGAGTTGGATCGCCGCTCGGATGATTATGAGTCAAAATCACTGCGGCACTGCTCATCCTGATCGCCTCTTTAAAGACTTCCCGCGGATGAACCGGAGATGAGCTCAAAATTCCGATAGCGGTAGTCTCCACCTTAAGCACCTGGTTGCGGATGTTCAGGTGAATTACCTTAAAATGCTCTCGATCCAGATCCTGAAAACTCCCTTTTAATAATTCGTAAATATCCCGAGGCATCCGGATCGACGGCTGAGTTACGGGGCTTTGAGTCATGACTCTCCGTCCCAACTCAAACGCCGCTTTAATCTGGACTGCCTTCGCAATCCCGATTCCAGGAGACTCACAGATCTCGGTTAGCGAAGCCCGGCATAGCCCCCGCAGATCCTTGAATCGTCCAAGTAATTCCTCGGCTAAATTGAGTGCGGTTCGATCCGCGGTGCCGGTCCGCAATAGGATAGCGATTAGTTCTGAAGCGGCAAGATTCTCCGCGCCGAACTGAATCAAGCGTTCCCTGGGTCGCTCCTCGAGCGGTAGATCCTTAATGGTGATACGCTGCTCCATAGTATACAACTCCTTACCATATGGAGACCCCGAATTCATGCAGCATCATCACGAGTTGGCTGATCGGAAGCCCAACTACATTAAAATAGCATCCGTCAATCTTTTTAACCAGCGCTGCGCCCTTACCTTGAATACCGTAAGCGCCGGCTTTA
>DASVMB010000350.1:0-3655 GCA_036384575.1 Bacillota bacterium | reverse complement strand
TATAGATGGATCCGATAAGGTTTTGGGTTCGGGTTAGCGGAATCTCCACCTTCGCGTTTTGATAGGCTTTAACTGTTGTTGTGGTTTTTTCGTTTATAGGCTGGTAGACAGCCTCGTATTTGGTGTCTAGAGTGATACGATGTTCACCGGGATCTAGCCCGCCAATCTGAAAATGACCGTCGGAATCGGTATTGAAACGGACCGATTCTCCATCCAGGTAAAATGAGACGTTCCCGGCCGGAGGTTCACCGGGATCGTGGATTCCGTTATGGTTAAGGTCCAGGTAGACCAGACCTTCAATCGTACCCAGCGGCCGCTTAAGCGGGAGTATAAAATCCTGGTTTAGAATCAGACTACAAACATCGGTGACGAGTCGCCCCTCTCTCCAGGAACCGGTGTAGCGGAAGGTCAACGAATATTGATAGATCTTCCAATCGAGTTCGATATCACTGCTCCAAGAGATCTCCGGGTTTAAATGGGCGTAGCCGAAGACGGTTAAATCCGGGCCATAAAGCCATTCCCGGTGATATCCCAATCCAAGTTTGGAGCCGTCATTGATCGAGGGAAATGAAGTCGCGATAAGTTGCGGGTTGAATAACAGATCCTCGTGATCGTTATAGGAGTAGTCGGTCAACCAGTATAACTTGGTGTAACTGGTTGTACCTTCCGTTTCATGATCCAATGAATAATTCAACCACCAGTTATGTTCATATTGTTCGGTATTCCATCCGGATTCAAGATAAATCGTGGCATTGTTGCTGGTTGGAGCACCTTCGAGCAGATGATATTTATCGGCCAATATAATATACAGATTTTGAAGCCATCTTAAGTTGGCCGCAAGGGAATAGTCCTGATAAAACTGAGTATTAGCCCCAAAGTCATATTTGAGTTGGAGATTAGCATTCAGGCCTTTTGCCGACCCGGTTTGGCCCCAGGATAGGGATAAACGATTTTGGAATGGATAAGTAAGGTAATTGTGAATGGATTGAAAGCCGGAGGACCAGTACCTTTCTCCAGCCTCGCCTTGTAATCCCAGGGAATATCCATAATTGGACGGGTTGGACAGGTTATAGGCCAGTGTATGACTCCATTCCAGCCCTGGGTGGAATTCGGACCGGGATTCCCACTCGGCCACGGTCAATGAATCATCGGGAAGAGTTTGGCGGAGTATACGGTAGGAGGAACGATCGGGCAGGCTGATTTCAAAACCTACTGGTACAGATGCCCCCGGTTGATCGGTACTCCAGGTATAAATCGAGTAAATGCCATCGTTTTTCCGGTCGGATAGTAATAGCTTGCCGCTGGAGCTTACAGGTTCAATCAGGCCCGGCCAAGTAAGCGGGAATAAACCTGCTTCCGTTTCCCAGGAGGCGGACTTGAGATCTATATACCACGGTTTGTTGGGATCCAGGATATCCGAGGCGTATATTTGGGCGGAGCTATCGGGTCCCAATAGGCCTTGAAGGGAGAATACGCTGCTCGATGGATAGGTCTTCAGATCCATCAGATTCGGGTGGTAAAGATTGACCTGACCTTGCCAGATGTAAAACTTTTGACCCAAATCCCCCGGAAGATTTTCGACCTGAGTGGCCAAGGTGATCGCTTTTTGCTCGGAATTCCATGAGAAGGTGAGGGTCAGTTGATCGGAGCCGAGGTCGGTGTAAGGAGGAACCTGATGAGTAACTCGAACCTCCTGGAATTGACCGGGATCGAGCCGGAAAATTTTCGGTTCAATCTCAAAATGCCAGCCATTTTCGGAACTACATCCGACGCTGAATTGTTCCCCGGTATTGCCATGATTCGCTATGGTAATGGTATAGGCAGCGGCAGTTCCGTATGGGGTTTTAATGGATTGGGGAACGATAAAGTCAATCATTGAAACCGGATTGACCTTGACCGGGACCGTAAATACGGGTAAATCGGGACCGCCCTTTAACTTGAATTGGATCTGGATGGATGCCTCAGAGTCTGCCAAGGCCTCTGCCGGAACTTGAATCGTTATCGGAAAGAAATAGGGGTTTTGCTGTTGCAAAATGAATGCGTTGTCGCCAAGTACATTCCAATGTGGCGGAGTGATATATTTGACTTCCAGATTGAGAGGAGTCCCGCTGTGATTGACCAGCTGCAAAACGTAGGTTACAAAGTCACCCGGATTGGCGGTCTGGGCCTCGGGGATTTTAACGCTGAGAGCGGAGGAAAGGTTGAACTCCCCCGCCAAGCAGGGATAAAGATCCGAGGTTAGCAGGAAAATGGTAAAGATAAGCGAAATAAAGAGTAGATGAGCGAATCTTGTTGAAAATTTCCTTATCCCCATATTGTAATTTTCTGTATCCGTTTGCGGATTCCTTTTTTAATTTTTGAGGTGATCCCTTGTTTCAACCCATTCAATCCAGTACCGTAGTGCAACAGATTATCGACAAAATCACCCAAAGTTTAATCAAAGGTGAATTAAAACCGGGTGATCGACTGCCTCCCGAACCGGAGTTGGCATTGCAATTGGGAGTAAGCCGGACTTCATTGCGTGAAGCCTTAAAAACTTTAGGCGGTTTGGGCGTATTGGTGGCCAAGAAACGCGGGGGGACTTTCATCGCCACTTCCGGTTCCCAATCGATGCTCGATCCGCTGTTGTTCAATCTGATCATCGAGAAAGGCTCCACTGATGAACTCTTTGAACTCCGGGTATTGCTCGAAGTGGATGCGATCGAATTGGTCATCCGGAAGGCCTCGGATCAAGATCTGGAACAACTCGCCGCGGAGTTGGACCGGTTTGAACGATGCATCCCCGATGGCGATTTGGATCATTTGGCCCAACTTGATCTGGAGTTTCATCTGAAACTGCTCCGGATTACCCAGAATTCCTCGTTTATACGGATCAGCCAAGTGGTAATGCAACTATTTGCGTATCCCATCGAGAAATCCTTAAAAAAGATCGGACCCCAACAAGTCTTGGCGAATCACCGTGCTTTATACCGGGCAATTTCGGAACGGGATCTGCTCAAGGCGAAGGATCATGTGATCAAAGCCTTTGAGAGTTCGCGGCAGTTCTTGTAGAAAAATTTGATGGTTCGAGTGGCCGTACAGGCCGCCATATACGGGAATCAATATCCTGATTCATCTGCCTAATTCAAATTGATATGAAAAGAAACGGGGGAAAGGGTTTTGCTGGTCAAAACCGGCCTTGGCCAGGATAGCCACGCCTTTGAAGATAAGCCCTCCGGAAAGCGATTGGTACTCTCCGGTGTATTTTTCGATGACTGTCCGGCTTTAGCGGGAAACAGCGATGCCGATGTGGTATTGCATGCCGTGACCAATGCCGTTTCCGGAGTGACCGGGATTAATATCTTAGGGGAGGTTTCCGATCGGCTCTGCCTGGAAGAGGGAATCACCGACAGCCGGATATACCTGGCTGAGGCCTTGAAGTATCTAAATGATTTTAGTCTGAGCCATCTCTCTGTCAGCATTGAATGCCGGCGGCCGCGAATTACCCCGCGGATTCCGGAGATGAAAGCGGTTTTGGCGGAGGTATTGGGGTTATCGCTCGGGGATATTGGCATTACCGCAACCAGTGGTGAAGGGCTGACTCCCTTCGGAAAAGGTGAGGGCATTCAGGTGCTGGCAATCGTCACAGCGGTCAAGGGGGACGGGTAAAGATCCT
>DASVMB010000349.1:0-3546 GCA_036384575.1 Bacillota bacterium | reverse complement strand
AGACGGTAATCGGCGTGTTTGACGGAGACAAACTCATCGCCAACTGGCGTTTGGCGACGGATAAAATCAAGACGGTTGATGAATACGGTATCCTGATCAAAAACCTTTTTGTGGACCGGAATTTGCCGGCAAGCCAGGTGACGGAGGCAGTAATCTCAAGTGTAGTGCCGCCGGTCACCGGATTGTTCGAGAATGTGGTGGAAAAGTATTTTGGAGTCAGGTGGCTGGTAGTCGGCCCGGGGGTCAAGACCGGCCTGGTGATTAAGTATGATAATCCGCGGGAGATCGGGGCAGACCGGGTGGTTAACGCCGTGGCCGGAGTTAATCTTTACGGCCCGCCTTTGATCATCGTCGATTTTGGGACTGCCACCACTTTTTGCGCCATTGCTCCGAATGGGGATTACTTGGGAGGACCGCTGGCGCCGGGGCTGGGAATCGCCAGCGACGCCTTATTTCAGCGCACCGCCAAACTACCCCGGGTAGAGTTGGTCAAACCGCAAACGGTGATTGGAAAGAATACCATCCATAGTATGCAGGCCGGATTGATCTATGGGTATATCGGCTTGGTCGAGGGTTTGATCACCCGAATCAAGGCGGAGATGAATTGCAAGCCGATGGTTATTGCAACCGGAGGGTTTGCGGAGATCATCGCCAGTGAAACCGGGATGATTGATCGGGTCAATTCCGATTTGACTTTGGAAGGATTACGGTTGATTAGCAATCTGAATAAGGCATGAAGTTTTCAAAAACTTTATGATCAAAATTCGAAGATTGAAGAAGGATATTCCGGTAACCTGTCAAATAGAATATATTATCCAAAACGTTTTGGAGAAGATGAAAAGGAGTCCGGGATGATTGTAACCATTCGCGATGTTGCCAAAAATTCGGGATTTTCCGTAACTACCGTATCTCATGCCCTGAATGGTTATTCCGATGTCAGCAGCGAGACCAGGCAAAAGATTATGGAAGTGGCCGCGGAGCTGAAGTATATGCCGAACCGGGCAGCCAAGAGTTTGGTCTCCAAGGAATCACATACTATCGGTGTGTTTATTCTAGAGAGGATGACCCTCAAGCACCCGTTTGTCTTTGATGTGTTGAGCGGGATCATGGATGAAGCCGGGGAAGAATACGATGTCCTGCTGGTTGGTACGCAAAAGATAAACAGCATCTCGGATCTGCATCGGTTATGCGCCCAACGCGGGGTGGGCGGTGCGGTATTGATGGGCTTACGCATTGGAAACCCGATCCTTCAGGAAATGGAATCGGATAGCTTTCCGGTGATGCTCATCGATATTCCGGTTTTGGGAAAGCGGGCTGCTTATGTCAGTTCCGACAATCAATGCGGGGCCAAACAGGCTCTGGAGTACCTATACAAGCTAGGGCACAGGAATATCGCATTTATCAATGGCCATGAGGAAGCGATGGTTAGCAAGGAACGCTTGTTGGGATATGAAAAAACTTTGGCTGAGTATGATCTGGCGATAAAAGACACCTATGTATTTCACGGTGATTTTAGTAAAGAATCCGCTAAACTTGGAGTCAGGGCATTAATGGAGAGGAATTCCGAGATTACCGCGATCTTTGCTGCAAGTGACCTGATGGCTACGGGGGCAATCGAGGAGCTCAACGCGATGGGGCTGAAAGTTCCCGGGGATGTATCGATTATCGGCTTTGATGATCAAGATTTTTCGGTTCATACCAGCCCTCCGCTGAGTACGATTCGTCAAAAAAAATATGATTTTGGCCGCATGGCAATCCAGGAGATGATTGCGATGTTTCACGACCAGGATTATCAACCGGCAGTTCACAAGCTGGATACGGATTTAATCATTCGTGATTCAACCGGACCGGCGCGAAGTAGCGGGAGGTGATGGGATGGCTTGAAGGGGAGAGGGTATTTTTTTATCTTTTATCCAAAACGTTTTAGTTAAAGGAGGATTTCGCGACGATGAAGAAATGGTTAACAGTATTGTTGATAGTTGCCGTAGTTTTGACCATTGGTACTGCCGGGTTGGCAAAAAGTGAAGTGGTGATTAGGGTTTCCGGATATGGCGGTATTGACGTCGATGTCTTCGGGCAATTGATGGATCGGGTCTCCGCTACCCTAAAAGCCCAGGGAATCAAAGTGGCTTACGAGCCGGTCGCTGATGATTATGTCCGTACACTGATGAATAGTTTATCGTCCGGGACCGGACCGGATTTGTTTTATCTTCAACAAGAAACTGCCGAAGGGTTTATTGCTTCCAATAAAATTGAACCCCTCAATAACTACTTAGCCGCTTCCAAGATCTCCCCCAAAAAAGATTTTATCCCATCCTTGATCAGTGCTTATTCAAAGGGTGGAAAGATATACGGTATTGCCAAAGATTTCAACACCTTGGTTCTCTATTATAATAAAGACTTGTTTGATTTGGCCAAAGTGCCCTATCCGGATGAGAATGATACCTGGGATACTCTGGAGAGTAAATTGGCCAAAGTAACCAATAAAGACAAGCAAATATACGGCATGGCGGTGCAACCCGAGGTTCAACGCATGGGTGCCTTTGCCGTGGCGACCGGATGGAATTTCTTTGATAAAAAAGGCCGGACCAATCTGCTTGATCCCAATTTTAAACGGGCATTTACCTGGTATACCGGATTGGTCAAAAAAGGAATCGGAGTGGTTCCTTCCGATGTCGGTCAGGGTTGGGGCGGAGGCGCCTTTACCAAGGAGATTGCAGCCACATGTATTGAGGGAGCCTGGTTGATTAACAGTATCAATAATGATGCACCCAATATGCGCTATGGAACAACCCTGCTTCCCAAGGATTCCAAAACCGGGAAACGCGGGACACTGATTTATTCTGTGGCCTGGGCGATGAATAAGGACGGCAAGCATAAAAAAGAGGCTTTCAAAGTTTTAGAGCAATTAACCAGTGCCGAAAGTCAACAGTTCATTCTGGAGCATGGGATGGCACTGCCGAGTCGGGCTGCGCTCATCAATTCTCCTTATTTCAAGCAGGATACGGCTGCCGCCAAAGCCAATTATACAGTGTTATTAGCTGCCTCCAAAGATAACGCATTCCCGTTTGTTACCGGAGTTTGGGGCAATGACTGGGCCAACCAGATCAACGAACCGCTTCGGGCGGTACTCACCAACTCCAGTTCGGCGGATGACGCGTTGCAAGAAGCTCAGAAACGAATTGAGGAATTAATGAAGCGGTAATCCGTTTCCTGGCTCAATCTCAAATTACGTTGGCCGGATATTTATCCGGCCAAACGTAATTATGTATCCTCATTTTATGTACGGGAGGGATCAGGGGATATGGAATCCAACCGGAAGTTTCGCGCACACGTGCGTGAAATAAAAGAAAAAATCGCTCCCTATGTTCTTTTGGCTCCATTTCTCTTTTGGCTAATCGTCTTTTTCGGTTACGCATTTATTCGAACGTTTTATTTCAGCTTTACGGATTACAATCTTTTCGCCGCGCCGCATTGGGTCGGGCTTAAGAATTACATCAACCTCTTCCAGGATCCCCAATTTGGAAGGGCGTTTCACAATACGAT
>DASVMB010000348.1:0-4357 GCA_036384575.1 Bacillota bacterium | reverse complement strand
GAAAAGACGCGCGGATGTTCCTGGGGTAAATCAAGATGGAAGGGCGTGCGGTTCTTTCAAACCGGCCTGCGTCGTAGCTTGGCCAATTCGAGCTCATGTTGGCCGTACATATCGGCCATGGCTTTGATGGATTCCTTTAGTTCCGCGAAACCCTGCCGGACTTCTTGCCGGAGTTCCGTTAATTCCTCTGCCAATTTATCGACTCGGGTCATGATTGTGTCCTGGCCGGCTTTTAACTCAATATAATTTGCTTGAAGCGTTGCAACATCAGTTTTTAGCCCTGCGACATCGGACTTGAGCTCGGTAATATCGGCCTTACTCATGGTTAATTCTTGAGTAATATTGGCCAAGTGTGACAATACCAGGTCTTGAAACCGTTCGTTATCCATCATATTCACTTCCTTTTCATTTCTAGATTATGGCATTATTGATATATTAATTGATTAGGTACATGATGGGACTTGGTTGGGTGTGATGTGTCGACGGTGAAAAATGCTTCTTAAACCGGCCTGCGACGCAGCTTGGCCAATTCGAGCTCGTGTTGGCCGTACATGTCGGCCATGGCTTTGATGGATTCCTTTTGTTCCGCGAAGCCCTGCCGGAGTTCGGCAACATCGATCTTAAGCGTTGCAACATCGGACTTGAGTTCGGCTACATCGGTTTTTAGCTCGGCGACATCGGACTTGAGTCCGGCGACATCGGTTTTGATCATGGTTAATTCTTGAGTAATATTGGCCAAATGTCCCAATACCAGATCTTGAAACCGGTCGTTATCCATCGCATTTTCCCTCCTTAATATTTTCTAAATTATGGAATTATTGATGTACTAATTACAGTTTATCATAAGTCATCAATATTATAAACATCTTTCGTTTTCCTTTTCAAAGCCTCTATTCATATACCGGGATTTCCATGTGATGCTTGCGGCAATAGGATGATTGACTTTTTTGTAGAATTTGATATACTATACCCTGTAGGGTATATTGATAAGGAGGAATTCCAATGGTGAATCTAACGGAACAAAATTTTGAATCTGAATTGCTGCAAACGGACGGCGTGGCATTGGTGGATTTCTGGGCGCCCTGGTGCGGGCCGTGCCGGATGATGGGACCGGTACTCGAAGAAATCGCCCGGGATTACGCGGGACGTTTGAATGTGGCCAAAGTAAATGTGGATGAAAATCCCCGGCTGGCGGGAGAGTTTGGAGTCATGTCCATCCCCACGTTGATAATCTTCAAAGACGGCCAACCCGTCGACCAGATGGTCGGCGCCATGCCCAAGGCGGTACTTGAGGGGAAACTCGGGAGATGGGTGGGGTAGGTGGGGGAAAAGGCATGAGGCGTGAGGCATGCCCTCACCCCTTAGTTAAGATCCGGGTCGGCCCTCCCCCATGAAGTAGTTATCATTAATGCTCATTCAGATGGGGGAGGGAAATGAATGCCTAAACTCCATAGACTACTTGTTCCTTTCTACACGGTAGCAGGAATGCATACAACTCGAAATAGCCCAAGGGATGAGGGCCTTAAATACTTGGATTGTGAAAGTCCAAAACCAATGATGAATAACTAACTCTTCGGGGGTGAATGAATGGTTAAATTGCATCGCGAATCCTGTCCCGCCAACCATCCCTGTCCGGCGGTGCGGCTTTGCCCCGCCGGGGCCATATCTCAAAACGGGATGAGCGCTCCCACGGTCGATGCGACGAAATGCATCGATTGCGGCAAATGCGCCCGGTTCTGCGCGTATGGGGTATTTGAAAGATAGCAAAAAAATTTCTTTGATTATCAAAAAATAATGAACCGTGCCTTAAAATTGAAACAGGCACGGTTTTTTATTATCCAGAATTTGGTTGACAGGGAGATTTGAAATGTGATATTTTAAGAATTGAGGCAATTTCTAATTAAGATAAAGAACAAATTGTTATCGAGGGTGATTATCGAATGAAAAAGTACAGTCTGGCTTTTTTGTGTGTTGCCTTTTTATTGGTCTCAGTCTTAAGCGGTTGTGGCGGGGGCGGAGGGACGCCAAGGGCAAGCGTTGACGGCTCAGTCGTAGACTTTTTCAATCAGCCCGTTAGCGATGTCACTGTGGAGATTGCCGGACAAGCCACTACCAGTACCGGCAGTAACGGCCAGTTCGCTTTCTCCGGGATTCCTTACGGCCAATATGTTATGCGTTTATCGAAATCCGGTTATGTTTCCCAAGCCTTCTACGTATTAATTGATCGTAGCGGTTATTTCAATCCGTTTACCATATTCCAGACCACCGATAACAATCAAGGATATGGTCAGACCACCGGTGTAACCCAAGGAATCTACGATATCAACGCTTCACCCTATCAAGGTGAACGAACCATTGATGCAACAAATGTAGATTCTATTGTTCTTATTCCTTATAACCTCAGTGAATATGCAGGAACCAGAACGGTAGATGTCACTCTTAAATTTGATGGTCAATCAGTGAACGATCTGAATTTCACAGCTCCTGCCAAACCATTTAAGTCGGCTCAAACACCCGGAAACGAAATATTGTCCAAACTTCACCGAGATCCGAAGGGTAGCAGTTGGCAAACAATTCATCAGATGGATCGCAATCTTCTTTTGAAAGGGTTGCGACCAAGCTTCAGGTCTAGTGGCCAAACCGTTCAAGCCAGTGAAATTCCAGAAGGTCAGTTTTATAAATTGTTCGGAGACAACCCCGGATATCCATTTACCGCCGATCGTGTATACACGGGAGAACATTGCTATGTTTATCTGGATAGGACCCAAAACATTCCTAAGGATAAATTAGATCAAATGGGTAGGGCCTTTGATTATTTCTATCAAACTATGATTGATACTTTTGGGGATGTATCAGCCTATAGTATTGATACCGACTCTCATGTCTATTTGGTCTTTACTGAATTGAACCATGATATGGGCGGGTATTTTTGGTCGGTAAACGAGTACACAAACGAACAGCTAAAAAATGATGGTTATCCGGAATGCTCCAATGAAAAGGAGATTGTGTTTCTTCAGACTTACGGGTATGATGATGATCCAACCGGTTGGTTCAACTGGGAACAATCCGCGACCGCCCATGAATTTCAACATCTCATCAATTATATCAACCGGATTTTTGTGGCAAACCATAGCGAGTCGGCAATCGATTCGGAAACCTGGATTAACGAAGGTTTGTCCCAAGTAGCTCAGGATATTGCCATGGCAGGCTCCGGGCAACACGATCCAGAATTGGAGCCAATGGTTGCGGCATTTTTAAATAATATCTCCAGCAACTCCTTATGCACCTGGGCTACTTCCGATTCGGTAGATCCTATGGATTATCCGCCGGCATACTTGTTTATGCGTTATTACGCCGACCGGTTTGGTGAGGGCGAACTAAAGAATGTTGAAAAAAGTTCGAATACTGGGATCGATAGTTTACTTAATTCAAGTATTACTACCACCAACCCCGGGTTGAATTTTGAAAACCTATTCCGGGATTGGCTCGCGGCGATGGTTTTGGATTACTTAAATTACAGCAACGACAGTATGCATTATCAGTCTTGGGTTTTCAGCGACACGGATTTTCAAAATCAATTAGGAGTTTTAATGAAAGTAGGTTCAATTTCAATCCCCGATACCACTGGAATCTATATTTATCGAACGGATCTAGCAAATGTCAATTCCATTTACGTTTCAAAAGAAGGTTATTGCGGTCTGAGGATCCTCTTGCTTCCAGAATTTGGGGTTAATTTCTCGTATAGATCCGGCTCACAACCCGAAATAATCAGGATCATTCCAAGGTAAGCAGGGGTGAGAATTTTGATGAAGAGTATAAGAGTATTCATTTCTTTGTTGGTCATCTCCGGATTATGCATAAGTTATGCCGCTACTACCAGTCTAACAGGAAGACTGGTAGTAGTCGGGAATGTGCCGTTTACTCAGTTGGTTTGTAAAATTGATGACCATCAAGCCTATGTTTTAAAAGGGGAGTTGCTTAACGAATTAACAACCCTGCAGGGAACTACTGTTAAGCTGACCGGAGACGCAACCTTACTTCCCAGAGAAGGGAATCTACCTGTTTTCACAGTAACTGATTATGAAATTCTAGCGGTGGGTAGTCCCAATCATTTCGTTAAACCGTTTGTAGGAATTTTAAAAAGCCAAAAGAATAAGATTTTCCTGGAATTGAGTTCACACCAACAATACCAAATTAACGGTCCAATGCTTGCAAAATTAAAAAAACAATCCGGAGCCAAAGTTTGGTTGACCGGTGAACTAAAAAAAGCTTCATGGTTCAGCAGTCAGATGATCTTAGTAGTCGATGCCTACCAGATTATTCGTCCGGTTTCAAACAAAAAAACACTCATCACTCC